>JAAWKB010000093.1 GCA_022797115.1 Oscillospiraceae bacterium | reverse complement strand
ATCTCAACGTGTTTGGATTGGCGAGAGGATTTTTTGCCCTGCAAGGCAAAAATCCGCAGGCATCCTGACGGATGGCAAGGAACGATTGTGCAATGACCGCATCGAGCGGTCATGCACAATTACATTCTGCACGGCCCCTCGATGGGGCCGTGCAGAATTTATAACGCAGTCAGGGTGGAAAATACGCCGCCAAGACAGGCGCGGGGAGATGCTAAACAGGCTCTTAGAGTATAACACACACAGCAACCTTTATAAAACGGCGGATACCGCCAAAAATGCGGCGGAGAGCAGGAAGAAAATTAGTATCAATTTCCAGACGTAGCGGACCCAGCGGTCATAGGGGATATTGCCGAAGGCCAGCCCGCCCATGACCACTGCCGCCGTGGGGGTGATGATGTTGACCAGGCCGGAGGCGGACTGGAAGGCTGTGACGATCAGGCTGCCGTCAATGCCGGCAAACTGGCCCAGGGGGGCCACGATGGGCACCGACAGCGTCGCCAGCCCGGAGGACGAGGGGATCAGCACGGAGAGGGGCAGGTAGATCAGATACACCAGCAGGATAAACGCCACGGAGCCGGTCCCCTCCAGCACCCGCTCGCCCCAGTAGAGCACGGTGTCGGTCATCATCCCGCCGTCCATGAGCACCGTAATGCCCCGGCTGATGCCGATAATCAGCCCCACGCCCACCAGATCTGCCGCCCCGGCCACAAAGGAGTCCACAATCGCCTCCTCACCCAGGCCATAGGCCAGCCCCACGGCCAGGCCGCCCACCAGGAACAGGCCGCTCAGCTCCGGGAACCACCAGCCCAGGGTGGGGACGGGGATGCCGATCTCGTCAAAGGGGATCACCGCGTAGATCATCACCAAAAATACTGCCGTAAAGACCGCCAGCACCAGTTTGCGCCGGCCGTCCAGGGTGGGGACGTCCCCGCCCTTTTTCGCCTCGAACCGGCGGTCCAGCCCGGCAGTCAGGGACTTCTCCGGGTGGCTGCGGATTCTCTTGGCGTAGGCCATCACGTACCAGATAGCGGCCGCGTCGAAGACAACCAGCATCACCAGGCGCAGAATCAGCCCGTCCCCCAGGCTGACCCCGGCAAAGCCGGAGGCAATGCCTGTGGCAAAGGGGTTGACGGTGCTGGCCAGCACCCCCGCGCCGCTGCCCAGCAGCACCACGGCCACCCCGACCAGCGCGTCATACCCCGCCGCGGCGAAAACCGGCACCAGCAGCGGATAGAAGGCCATGGTCTCCTCCCACATGCCAAAGGAGGTCCCGCCCAGGCTGAACAGGATCATCAGCACCGGGATGAGCAGGATCTCCCTGCCCCCCAGCAGCCGCACCACATTGCTGACCCCCGCGTCGATGGCCCCGGTCTTCATCACCACGCCCAAAAAGCCGCCGACCATCAGGATAAACAGCGCCACGTCCACCGCGTCATAGAACCCCTGGAAGGACGCGAGGATCACATCCCCCGGCCCCTGGGGCTGCTGCTCGACCTGGTGGTAGGTCCCGGCAATGGGGGTATCGTCCTCCGCGCGGTCATAGGTCCCGGCCGGGACCAGCCATGTGGCCGCCGCCACCAGGATCAGCAGGATAAACAGTATGGTATACGCCGTGGGCATCCGGAATTGTTTCATAGCGTCTCATCCTCCATTCCGCCCTATTCTGTCCCAAATGCGGGCAGTTTATGGATGGAGGATTCTGGCAGGAGCCTGCCATCCGGCCTTCCGCTGCGTCGTATGGCCTGCACCGGGCACAATACCAGCCTTTCTTTTTTTGAAATGTTGTGGTATCATATGCGTGGATGAAAATGACGGAGCCCGCCGGCGCGGCATCAAAAAAGCGGAGTTCCCAGCTGCCCGGAGCCGGGCGGCCCTCTGTGCGCAGGCCGTCCCAGCCGTTCAGATTCCTGGGCTGGCGCGCATAGTCGTCTGAATTCACAAAGAATTTAAAAATTTTTCGTCAAATATTCTTCTTCTACTCCTTGCAAATTTGGGGAACTTGCGGTATAGTGTTACTTAGTTAAAATTGTGTCAATATGACGGGGAGGTAACAGCATGGAACACCTTGACCACAGCCACGACGGCGCGGCCCATACCCACGAACACACCCACATGGGGGAGCCCCATACCCACAGCCATGAGCATACCCACGACGGCGGGCATGACCACGCCCACGGCGGGGAAAAAGCCGTTGCCGTGCTGCGCTACATGCTGGAGCACAACATCCACCACGCCGCCGAGCTGAGCGACATGGCCCGCCAGTTTACCGGCGAGGCCCAGCACCAGCTCCTTCACGCCGTGGAGTCCTTCGACCAGGCCAACGGCTACCTCTCCGCGGCCCTGGAGCAGATCGAGGGCGAAAACGCTGAAAAATAAGGAGCAGATACGCAATGTGCCTTTCCACTGTTTATAACCATGAGAAGCAGGACGAGAATATCCTGTGCCGGTTCGTGGCCAACATCACCGTCGACGGGGATCAGCTGACCTTCGTGGACGTAATGGGCGAGAGCACCACCATCACCGGCCGCCTGCTCAGCGCGGACCTGACCGCCGGCGCGGTGGTCGTGGCGGCGGGGTGAGCGGCCATGCGGGACTATGAGCTCTGCTGCGAGATTTTCAACCAGTGCAGCAATAACCAGATGCGGGACGTGGATTTCCAGGAGGTGTCCGTGGAGGACACGGACGCCTATATCCGCGCCCTGGAGCCCCGGGCGGAGATCGAGCGGGAGGATTTGGCCGACGGCGCGGTGGTTTACCACACCAACACCGCCGGCCTGCTCAAGCGGTACTCCTTCACGCCCCTCTGAGCCTGGCTTTCCCTCAAGCCGCCCCCACTCTGCGGGAGGCGGCGCGTCCATAAAACTATGTATCCCCTGCGGCGGCGCCGCTGAAAATAGTATATAACAAAAATACAAATGGAGGACCATGTATCATGAGTGTAGCCGATATCTTTGAAGAGAGAGCAGCATTTTCCTTTGAGGTGTTCCCCCCCAAGACCGACGCTGGTATGGAGAAGCTGTGCGGCGCGGGCGGCGTGCTGGAGCAGCTCTACACCCTGAACCCGGACTACATCTCCTGCACCTACGGCGCAGGCGGCACCAACGTGGGCAAGAACCTAGAGGTCCTTGACAAGATCCAGAAGGACGGCAAGTCCACCCCCGTCACCCACTTCACCTGCATCGGCAATACCCGCGAGGGCATCAAGGAGCAGCTGAACAACTACCTGGCCCACGGCATCAACCACATGCTGGCCCTGCGCGGCGACCTGCCCTTCGGCTGGACGGGCACCGGCGGCGACCTGCACTATGCCACCGAGCTGGTCAAGTTCGTGCGCCAGGAGTTCGGTGACAAGTTCACCATCGCCGTGGCCGGTTCCCCCGAGGGCCACATCGCCTGCCGCAGCCTGGAGGCTGACATCGGTTTCCTCAAGCAGAAGCAGGACGAGGGCGCGGACTACATCATGACCCAGCTGTGCTGGGATATGGACCAGTTCAAGTACTGGCTGGAGGCCATCCGCGCCGCCGGTATCTGGATGCCCGTGGACGTGGGCATCATGCCCATCCTGGACCAGTCCGCCACCATCAACATGGCCCTCAGCCGCAACGGCTGCGTCATGCCCCGCGCCCTGTGCGAGATCATCTCCAAGAACTGGATCTTCCCCAATCCCTTCTCCGTCGGCCTCAAGACCGCCAAGGGCGACGAGGCTTGCTTTGACGCCGATATCGAGGGCAAGAAGGCCAGCTTCAAGGAGGCCGGCATTGCCTACACCATCAACCAGATCGACGAGTACCGCGCCTGCGGCATCGACGGCATCCACCTCTACGCCCTCAACAAGTACGACGACGTGGCCCGCATTGTCAAGGAGTCCGGCATCGTCGACCTCTAATCCCCAAACGAACCGGGCATACATACTTTTCTTTTTGAAAAAAGGGAAGTATCAAAGGAAAACCTCTGTGCAAAACTCCGTTTTGCCTGCTGTTTTTCAAAAACAGGCGGGAAGGCGGACGCCTTCCCGCCGCTTGTTCATTTTTGATTCTTTTTTCTTTCAAGGAAAAAGAGTGTATGCCTAAAGGAGGACTTCAATTATGGCACAAACCATCGCGCTGGCCGGCAAGGGCGGCGTAGGCAAGACCACGATCTGCGGGATGCTCATTGAGTATCTGTGCGGGAAGAAGAACGGACCCGTCCTGGCTGTGGACGCCGACGCCAACAGCAACCTCAACGAGGTACTGGGGGTGGAGGTGGAGGACACTCTGGGCGACATCCGGGAGGACATGACCCGGGCGGAGATGGCCTCCGAGCAGGTGATCCCCACCGGGATGACCAAGGCGGACTACGCGGAGATGCGCTTTTCCGACGCGCTGACCGAGGCGGACGATTTCGACCTGCTGGTCATGGGCCGCACCCAGGGCAAGGGCTGCTACTGCTTTGTCAACGGCCTGCTCACCACCCAGGTGGCCAAGTACGCCAAGAACTACCGCTATATCGTGGTGGATAACGAGGCGGGCCTGGAGCACCTGAGCCGGGGCGTCCTGCCCCAGGTGGACACCATCCTGCTGGTCAGCGACTGCTCCCGCCGGGGCGTCCAGGCGGCCGGCCGCCTGTCGCAGATGATCACGGAGCTGAAGCTGGGCGCAAAAGAGGTGGGCCTCATCATCAACCGGGCCCCCAACGGCGAGCTCAATCCCGGCGTCCGGGAGGAGATCGACAAGTACGGCATGAAGCTCTTCGGCGTGGTCCCCCATGACGACACCGTCTATGCCTACGACGCAGAGGGCCGGCCCTCCGTGACCGTGCCCAAGGACAGCCCGGTCAAGCAGGCGGTTCACGCCATTTTTGACCAGCTCAGCCTGTAACGGCACATTCCTCCCCCCATCATCTGGGGGGTCCGGCGCGGCCCCTGTCCGCGGCGGCAGACTACTGCGCAGAGAGGAGAGGCATACAATGACACAGCATACCTCTGAAATCCCCGAAAATACGCCCCATACCCCTGCCGGCGAGTATATCCTGGGCCTCCCGGACAGCACGGAGGCGGACTTCCTGTCCGGACGGATGGGGTTCGCCATGGGCTTTGATAACACCAATCAAATCATGGTGGACCTGTGGAGCGAGGGTTTCCGTCCCGTGGAAATCCCCGCCTCCGCCGCCGTGGACGATCTGGGCCGGTACTGCCAGGCCCGGGAGCAGCTGGCACGCTATATGCGCGAGCAGATTTTGCGCGCGTATATCGACTTCGGCTGCGCCCCCGCAGCCTGCGCCTGGTATGACGCCGCCTTAGCGGCCCGCCGGACTACCCTCATTGACCTGAGCGCCAAGGTGGTGGCGGTGTGCCGCGGCAAGCTGGAGAAGCCCGGCACCGGCTTTGTCGCCATGGACCGTTTCCTGCTCAACCCCAACCATGTGATCGTGGAGGAGGCCGCCCATGGCGGCGCGGCGGCTTCGCCCGCCACCTTCGGCAGCCTCCATGTGAACCCGGCGGCCAACGACTACATCTGCGCCATCACCGGCGACACCAGCGACGTGGTGGTGAAGTTCTCCATGGAGAGCTGGGAGGACATGGAGCTGGTCCTGGGCGTGGAGCTGCCCAAGATCCTCCAGGGCTGGCGGCGTTTCCGCCTGCCCTCGAAGCACCGCACCCGCTCCCGCTACGACGCGGTGGGCACTGTGGGCACGCCCATTGAGCACTGCGTCCATGCCTACTACCAGGGTGAGCGGGAGGCCTGCTCCAAGCTGGGCCTGAATGTGGATCTGGAGGTACACTACCTGTCCGCTTTCAACCCCAACATCGCCATCGGCTTCTCCGAGAAGGGACTCCAGAAGATCTGGAAGAAGCTGGACATCTAAGAACCGTTTCATATAGAGCAACAAAAACGAAGGGAGACAACCAATATGCCTTTTGCCAAAAAGCCCCAGGTATTCAGCGCCAAGATCAACGAACTGACGCTGGGCACTGGAGACAAGGCCACCGTCCTGGGCGGCCAGAATGTCTTTAACCTCTACTCCTTCGACGCGCCTATTGCCAATCGCCCCAAGATCGGCATTGACGTGTCCGACGACCCCGAGCAGCCCTCCGAGGGCCTGAAGGCCTTCTATGCCGGGTGCAATACCCTGGCCGAGCGCGCCAAGAAGGCCGCGGAGCTGCCGGAGGTGGATTTTGTCTGCATCCGCTTCGATCTGGCCGACCCCAACGGCGAGAACAAGTCCATTGAGGACTGCGTCAGCGACGCCAAGGCTGTGGCCGAGGTGGTTGACAAGCCCCTGGTTGTCGCCGGGTGCAAGAACTCTGAGAAGGATGCGGACCTCTTTGCCAAGATCTCCGAGGCCCTCCAGGGCAAAAACATCCTGGTGCTCAGCGCCAAGGAGGAGAACTACAAGGGCATCGCCGCCGGCGCCGGCCTGGCCTATGGCCAGAAGGTGGGCGCAGAGTCCGCCGTGGATATCAACCTGGCCAAGCAGCTCAACGTGCTCGTCACCCAGATGGGTGTGAACGGCGAGAACATCGCCATGAACGTGGGCTCTGCCGCCGCCGGTTACGGCTTTGAGTACGTGGTCTCCACCCTTGAGCGTGTGAAGGCCGCCGCCCTCAGCCAGAATGACGCCACCCTCCAGATGCCCATCATCACGCCCGTGGGCGTGGAGACCTGGGGCGTGAAGGAGGCCACCGCGCCTGAGTCCGACGTCCCCGAGTGGGGCTGTCAGGAGGAGCGCGGCATTGACATGGAGGTGGAGACTGCCGCCGCCTGTCTGGCCTACGGCAGTGACGCCGTCATTCTCCGGCACCCGGTTTCGATTCAGACCACGGCGCAGCTGATCGCTGCACTCATGTAAGGAGGGCCCGTACCATGGCATTGAAAGGTCTTGACATTTTTAAGCTCACCCCGAAAACCAACTGCAAGGACTGCGGCAACCCCACCTGCATGGCCTTCGCCATGAAAGTGGCTTCCGGCGCTCTCCCCATTGAGAAGTGCCCCCATATGTCCGCCGAGGCCCTCTCCACTTTGAGCGAGGCCACCGCGCCCCCGATGAAGTCCTACAAGGTCGGCGAGCTGGCCCTGGGCGGCGAGACCGTCCTCAGCCGCCACGAGAAGACCCTGGTCTCCAAGACCCTGTACGCCGTCCAGGTCTGCGACTGCATGGACGCCGCCAAGCAGGACGAGGTCCTGGCCGGGATCTCCAAGGTGGACTATGAGCGCATCAGCGAGCGCATGTACGTAGAGATGGTCTATGTCCGCCACAGCGCCGGCAAGGCCCCCGCCGATTACGCCGCCCTGGTCTCCAAGGCCAAGGCCCTGGGCCGTCCCCTGGTCCTCTCCTGCACCGACGTGGAGGCCATGAAGGCCGGCGTTGAGGCCGCTGCCGGCTGCGAGATCATCGTCAACGGCGCGACGGCGGACAACTACGCCGATATGAGCGCAGTTGCCACCGGTGCAAAGGCCCTGCTGGGCGTCCGGGCGGAGAGCCTGGAGCAGCTCCACGAGGTGGTGGAGAAGCTGGAGGCCGCTGGCAACAAGAATCTCATCCTGGATGTGGGCGAGGCCAGCGTGAAGGACGCCTATGCCAACGCCGTCCAGATCCGCCGCGCCGCCCTGAAGGACGGCGACCGCACCTTCGGCTACCCCTCCATTGTCAACGTGGCCTCCCTCTCCAACGGCGACGCCCACCTGGAGGCCGCCCTGCTGAGCCTGTTCACCTGCAAGTATGGCTCCATCGTGGTCTGCTCCGAGATGACCTACGCCAAGGCCCTGCCCCTGTACGGCCTGCGCCAGAACATCTTCACCGACCCCCAGAAGCCCATGAAG
>JAAWKB010000007.1 GCA_022797115.1 Oscillospiraceae bacterium | reverse complement strand
AACCGGGTCATGATTATCGGCAAGGGCTCCCTGTTCCTGGGCCGCATGACCAACCTCTTTGACGGCGTTTCCTTCGTCATCCAGGCCAACACCGGCGCAGAGCAGGCCGCCGGCGTCAGTGAGGAAGAGGTCAAGGGCATGATCGCCAAGGCCATGAAGGACTTTGCCGCCACGCTGATGGCTCAGGCCGAATAAGGCGGGAGGCGCTGGTATGAGTAATCTGGAAAAAACCATTGCCAAGGCGTTTTTGGAGATGGCGGAGGGCCTGGAGACGGGCTCCTTCGGCCCCAGGCCCAAGATCGCCCTGACCGGCATGGGCAGCGAGCATGGCGAGGAGAACGCCATGGCCGCCGCCGTGGCCGCCGCCCGGCGGGGTGTGGATGTGTACTACATCGGCACACTGGAGGCCGAGGGCGTTACCACCATCCGCGTGGACAATGAGGACGAGGGCCACAAGCGGATGGAGCAGATGGTGGAAAAGGGCGAGGTAGACGGCGCTGTCACCATGCATTTCCCCTTCCCCATCGGCGTGTCCACCGTTGGCCGGGTCGTCACCCCTGCCAAGGGCAAGGAGATGTTCATCGCCACCTCCACCGGCACCGCCAGCGCGGACCGGATCGAGGGCATGATCAAGAACGCGGTCTACGGCATCATCACCGCCAAAGCCTGCGGTGTGAAGGAGCCCACCGTGGGCATCCTGAATGTGGACGGCGCACGCCAGACGGAGATGGCCCTTAACCAGCTCCGGGAGAATGGCTACGCCTTCCGCTGGGCAGAGTCCGCCCGGGCGGACGGCGGCGCGGTGCTGCGGGGCAACGACGTGCTCCAGGGCACCCCTGACGTGCTGGTCTGCGACAGCCTCACCGGCAATGTGCTGGTGAAGATGCTCTCCGCCTATACCACCGGCGGCAGCTTCGAGGCCGCTGGCTATGGCTACGGCCCCGGCATCGGCCCCGGCTATGACAAGCTGGTGCTGATCGTCTCCCGTGCCAGCGGCGCACCCCTGGTGGCCAACGCCCTGGAGTTTGCCGGGCAGCTGGTCAAGGGCAAGGTGTTCGATATCGCCGCCAAGGAGTTCGCCGCCGCTGAGAAGGCGGGGCTGAACAAGATCCTGGAGGCCCGCAAGGCCGCCGCCAAGGGCGCGGCCGATGCGGATGAGGACGTGAAGGCCCCTCCCGCTGAGCCCTGCACCGCCAGCATCCCCGGCATTGAGGTCATGGACCTGGAGGATGCGGCCAAGGCGCTGTGGAAGGCCGGGATCTATGCCGAAACCGGCATGGGCTGCACCGGGCCCCTGGTGATGATGAGCGAGGCCAACCACGGGAGGGCCCAGGAGATCCTGAAGGCCGCCGGGTATATCGGATAAGGGGGCGCTTGGGATGAAGGTCATCGATACTGTCAACAAGACGGAGCTGGAGCTGACGGCGGAGGAGCTGATCGACCTGGTTGCCAACCACAACCGCCAGGTAGATCTGGTCTTTGCTGAAAAGCGTAGCGACGAGGACGGATACCTCAGCTGGGACCAGGAGAACTGGACATGCGTGGACGGCAAGCGGTTCATCCGCAGCTATTTCCTGGCCGGCCGGGCCCTCTCGGACTACAGCGGGTACAACAAGTACGACTTGAAGGGCTGTTTCCTCCCCGATGAGGCCAAGGAGATCCGGCTGGGCTGATGCCGCCGGTCCCTGCAAAGGAGTAAAAAAGCGCACTGCGGAGTTTTCTGCAGTGCGTTTTTTTGCTATGTGGGAGATCAGCGGGCCGCGCCCTGCTCCATCAGCCGGCCTGCGCCGGCAGAGAGCGCATCCAGCGCCTGGGCCGCCTCATCTGCGCTGCCGCCCCGGACGGAGAGGTAGATCTTCAGCTTCGGCTCCGTACCCGAGGGCCGGACAATCAGCTTGCCCTCCCCGGCCAGCCGGAATTCCAGCACGTCTGAGGGGATCAGGCCGGTACCCTCCTTGGCATAGTCCACCACGCCCGTGACAGCCCGCCCGGCGATTTCGGCAGGGGGATTGGCCCGCAGGGAGGCCATCAGGTCCTCCATGGCCCGCATCCCGTCCTGGCCCTCAAAGGCCCGGCTGATGAGGCCGTTGCGGTAGTAGCCGTACTTCTGGTACAGCGCGTCCATGGCCTCCAGCAGGGTCATCCCCTGGCCCCGGTACCACGCGGCGGCCTCGCAGGCCAGCATCACCGCGTTGACCGCGTCCTTGTCCCGGACATGGGCCCCGGAGAGGTAGCCGTAGCTCTCCTCAAAGCCGAAGAGATACCGCTCCTTGTGGCCCTCCGCCTCCAGCAGGGCAATCTGCTCGCCAATATACTTGAAGCCCGTCAGGGTGCGGCGCAGCTCCACGCCGTAGGCTGCGGCCACCGGTGTGGCCATATCGGTGGAGACGATGGTGGTGACTGCCACCGGGTTCTCCGGCATGGTCCCCCGCTCGATCCGGGTGCGGCAGAGGTAGTCAAAGAGCAGGATACCCATCTCGTTGCCGGTGATGAGCCGGTAGCCGCCCTGGCCGTCCGGCACAGCCGCGCCCATGCGGTCACAGTCCGGGTCCGTGCCCAGCAGAAGGTCCGGCTTGACCTGGCCGCACAGGGCCAGGCCCCGCTCCATAGCCTCCCGGATCTCCGGGTTCGGGTAGGGGCAGGTGGGGAAGGTCCCGTCGGGAGCCTCCTGCTCCGGCACCACAGTGACGTCCGTCACCCCCATCTTCCCCAGCAGCTTTTGCACGCACTCCAGGCCGGAGCCGTTGAGGGGGGTGTACACCAGCCTTAACTGGGACACGTCGTTGCCGGGCCGGAGGTCCAGCACCGCGTCCACAAAGGCGTCCAGACAGGCGTCCGGGATGGTGCGGATGGTCCCGGCCGCCACGGCCTGGTCGAAATCCGCCAGCTTTACGCCGTCAAAGCAGTCGGTTTGCTCCATGGCGGCGAGCACCTGCTCCGCCGCCTCCGGGGTGATCTGGCAGCCGTCCGCGCCATAGACCTTGTAGCCGTTGTACTGGGCCGGGTTGTGGCTGGCGGTGACGCACACGCCGGCCCCGCACGCCAGATGGCGCACCGCCCAGCTGAGGGCCGGGGTGGGCTCCAGGCGGGGATAGATCCATGCGGTGATGCCGTTGGCCGCCAGCACGCGGGCTGTCTCCCGGGCGAAGCGTTCACCCTTGATCCGGCTGTCGTGGGCGATGGCCACGGACTTGGGCAGGTCCGTGGCGTTGAGGTAGTCCGCCAGCCCCTGGGTGGCCCGGCGGACCGTGTAGATGTTCATCCGGTTGGTCCCCGCGCCGATGACGCCCCGCAGGCCGCCGGTGCCGAAGGCTAAGTGGCGGTAGAAGCGGTCGGAGACCGCCTTGGCGTCCTCCTGCACCTCCGTCAGCTCGCGGATCAGATCAGGGTCGTCCCCGGCCCGCTCCAGCCAGCGGGAGAGCATTGCTTGATAGTCCATCGCAAATCCTCCTGCGTAAACAATTTTTTGTTGGGTAAGGCCAGCATACCATGGGCGCGGGAAGAATACAAGGGTTCCCGTTGGCTCTTTGGCAGAAAATTTCCCGCCCCTGTTCAGTGCTGTGCCGCCGCCGCAATGGCAGTGGGGGTGAACTTTTCCGCGTCGACACATAGACCGCCTTGCATCGGCCGTATCCCTGTGATAAAATGGGCGAAACAGATCGATCGCTTTGCGGAGGATTAGGATGGAGACACCTGTACTGGAAACGGAACGGCTCATTTTACGGGCATTTACCGAGGCTGATTTGGAGGCATTGTATGCCATCTACAGCGATGAAGAGGTCAACCGTTTTTTGCCGTGGTTCCCCGTAAAAACGCTGGAGGACGCAAGAACCTTCTATGAAACGCGGCTTGCGGCGGGGTGCGGCTCTGCCTATCACTATGCAATATGCCGGAAGGCGGACTCTTACCCAATTGGATATGTCAATGCCCCGGCAGCCGGCAGCCATGATCTCGGCTATGGGCTCCGCAAGGAGTTCTGGCATCAGGGGATTGTTACGGAGGCCGGTAAAGCGGTTATTGAGCAGCTGCGGAGGGACGGCGCTGCCTATGTGACAGCTACCCATGACGTCAACAATCCGCGGAGCGGCGAGGTCATGAAGCGGTTGGGGATGCGCTACCAGTATTCCTACGAGGAGCTGTGGCAGCCCAAAAATTTTCTGGTGACTTTCCGGCTGTATCAATTAAACCTGGATGGGGATGAGGGCAGGGTGTACAAGAAATACTGGGATACGTCCGCTGTCCACTGGATCGAAGCAAATTTGTAGGCACAAATGAGGCCTGCCCTTGCATTTACCGCCCGTTTCCTGTATGATAGAGGCAAACCGACTGCCCGGCAGAGAGTGGCGGGACGGAATGAGGAGGAACGGATATGAAAAAATTAGGCTTTGGCATGATGCGCCTGCCCACTGTGGACCCTAAGGCCACGGAGCAGATTGACCTGCCCCAGGTCTGCGGCATGGTGGACACTTTCCTGGCGCGGGGCTATACATACTTTGATACCGCCTATTTCTACCACGGCGGGAAAAGCGAGTGCGCGGTCCGGGACGCCCTGGTCAAGCGCCACAGCCGGGAGAGTTTCCTTCTGGCCGACAAGCTGCCCCTGATGCACCTCAAGGACGCGGACAGCGGGGAGGCGCAAGCCCGGATTTTCCATGAGCAGCTGGAAAAATGCGGCGTGGACTACTTTGACTACTACCTGCTCCACTGCATCACCCAGGAGAGCTACGAGACCGCCCAGCGTCTGGAGACCTTCGCGTTCCTCCGGCAGATGCAGGCGGAGGGGAAGCTGCGCCATCTGGGCTTTTCCTTCCACGACAAGGCCGGCGTGCTGGAGCAGGTCCTCAGCGAACACCCGGAGGTGGAGTTCGTCCAGCTCCAGCTGAACTATCTGGACTGGGAGGACGAGCGGGTCCAGTCCCGGAAGTGCTATGAGACGGTCCTCCGCCACGGCAAGCAGGTCATCGTCATGGAGCCGGTGAAGGGCGGGAAACTGGCCGCGCTCCCGGAGGAGGCCGCCGCCCTGCTGCGGGGCGCCCATCCGGATTGGACCCCCGCCCAATGGGCCCTCCGCTTTGCCGCGGGCCTGGATCAGGTGATGATGGTGCTCAGCGGCATGTCCACCCTGGGGCAGGTGGAGGAGAACACCCAGTCCATGGCCGCGCCGGAGCCCCTGTGCGGGGAGGACAGGGCGCTGCTGGAGCGGACGGCGGAAATCCTCAGCGCCATCCCGGCCATCGCCTGCACCGCCTGCCGCTACTGCGTGGACGGCTGCCCCCGGGAGATCCCGATCCCGGACCTTTTCGCCCTCTACAACAGCGATCAGGCTGCCCTGCGCCAGGGCCGGGAGCCCGACCGGGACCGCTACCAGAGCATAGCCGAGGGGGCTGGGACAGCGTCCTCCTGCGTCAGCTGCCGCCAATGCGAGCAGCAGTGCCCCCAGCACCTGGAGATCACAGCATGGCTGGAGCGGGTGAAAAAGACCTACGAGGGGTGAGCAAACGTCTGAAAAGGGCCGGGGATGCAGGTTTCCGGCCTTTTTTTGCGGCAATATGGACGTGCCGGCGGACATTCATAAATAATTTACAGCCGCCGCACAACTTTTGCTTGCGAAACAGGGCATAATCGAGTATACTAATGTTCGTTGAGCCATTAAGGCGTAAGCAACCAACAAAAGATGCCGCTGTCCCCCGGTGTGGCGGGGATGGCAGAAAATTTGGAAGGAATGAACAACAATGAGCGCATCCAGAGAAAAGAAAAAGCGTCAGGAACTTTTAGCCAGCGGCGCGGTTGACCCCAAGGCCGCCCGTCAGGCTGAGCAGCGTGCTGCTGAAAAGAAGTCCAACATCCTCTACGGTGTCATCGCCGCCGTATTTGTCGTGGTAGCCATCGCCCTGGTGGTCTATAACTCCGGCATCATCCAGCGCAGCAAGACCGCCGTCACCATCGACGGCCGCAACTACACAGTGCCGGAGGCGGCTTTCTACTATGGACAGGCCTATCAGTCGTTCCTCAACAGCGAGACCGGCTATTTCTATACTGCTATCGGCGCGCTGAACACCCAGGCATCCCTCAAGAGCCAGAACTACAGCGAAAGCCAGACCTGGGATGAGCACTTCAAGGAGCAGGCTGTTGAGAACATGCGCTTTGTCCACGCCGCTGTCGCCGCCGCCAAGGAGGCGGGCGTGGCCCTGGAGAGCGCGGAGCTGGAGGATTTCAATAATAACCTGGCTGCCCTCAAGGAGACTGCGGCGAAAAACGGCTACTCCTACAAGGGCTATCTGGGCGCACTCTACGGCCCCACCATGACGCCCTCCATCTATGAGAGCTGCTCCAAGGACCTGCTTCTGGCGGGCAAGTATGCCGATGTGTACAGCGCTGAAACCTTTATCTACACGGATGACCAGATCCAGACCTACTACAACGACCACAAGGAGAACTATGACTTGGTAGACGGCGCGATGGTGACAATCTCCGGCGCACCCGAGGCCAAGACCGACGCCGACGGCAATGCCGTTGAGGCGACCGACGAGGAGAAGGCCGCAGCCATGGCGGAGGCCAAGGAGACAGCGGACGCGATCCTGGCCGCTTATCAGGCCGGCGGGGACCTGGAGTCCCTGGCCAATGAGAACAGCGTTGGCTACTCCACCAACATCACCTACTCCAGCTCTGTCACCGGCCAGTGGTTCTATGACGAAAGCCGCAAGGCCGGCGATGCGGCGGTCCTGGAGAACCAGGAGGGCAACAGCTACTATGTGGTCCTCTTCAACAGCCGTGAGCGGGACGAGGCTCTGGATTACAATGTCCGTCACATCCTGGTGACAAAGGAGAACCTGGAGCTGGCCGAGGGCGAGGAAGGCACGGACGAGCAGGTCCTGGCCAAGGCCCAGGAGATCCTGGCCAGCTGGGACGGCACGGAGGACGGCTTTGCCTCCCTGGCTAACCAGTACTCCAAGGATGGCGGCAGCAACACCAACGGCGGCCTGTATGAGAATGTCGCCAAGGGCGTGATGGTCCCCGCCTTCCAGAACTGGTGCTATGAGGATGGCCGTAAGAGCGGCGACACTGGGATTGTTGCCAGCGACTATGGCCAGCACATCATGTACTTTGTTGGCTACGGCAGCACGCCTTACTGGCACTTTGCCTGTGAGAATGCCCTGCGCAGCGCCGCAGCCAGCGATTGGCAGACCGGCCTCATCGACAGCGTCACAGCGGAGGTCGACGCAGGCGGTATGAACCTGATCGGCCAGTAAACACAAGAGAACCCAGAGGGCCCCGGAGACACTCTCCGGGGCCCTCTGTGCGTCAAGCTGCCGCTTATACAAAAAACAGGATGATGGCGACTGCAATCGCAGCCGCCCCGCCCAAACGGTTCAGCATCAGCGCCGCGTCGGACGGCTCGGCATCCCGGTACCGCCAGCCATAGGCCAAATACCAGGCGGTCTCGGGCAGGGCTGCATGAAAAATGCCGACAAGGGCGATGAACACACTCAGAAAAATGTTCTTCCCCTCCCGCAGCGCGCCCCCTTTCAGGGGACCTTCTTTCAACACGCTGAGCAGGACATCCCCGGAAGTATACAGGTGTTCGTCATAGTCACCTTGTAATCCGCCGCAGCCCATCGTGATCCCGCCGCTGTTCTGTGCGTGCCACTGGTAGGAGGAACCGTTCGGATAGGTAATCGTGACGTCATACCCAGCAGAATTCCCGGAGAAGGCGTATGGATAGATATGCTCTCCATCAGAAATCGTACTGTTTTCGGTATCGATTGTATACGTGACGCCATCCCTCACCACCGTGCTGACGGGGTTGCTCTGGGAGCACCCGGCCGCTGCAAACAGGAGAAGCCACGCCAAGAAAATCAGGATTCGTTTTTTCACCGGGTACCTCCCTTCAACAGGTTCCCTTTCGTGCCTTCACCAGCAGCATCATGGGGCGGCGCAGCTCGTCCGCCATCCCGGGCCTGTCCATCATCTCCTCAGGAGGCTCCGCCTCCTCCACCGCCTCCAGGATAAACCCGCTGTGCAGCAGGCCCATCAAAATCTGGGTCAGCGTGTGGTGATGCTTGACCACGCGGCAGCCTAAAAAATGGGTCTCCCGCTCTCCTGGATAGAAGTATTGGTCAATGGGCCAGTATTGGGGCTTTCCATCCGCCGTATAGACCCAATCCTGCCCGACGCCGGCGGTAAAAACCGGGTGTTCTATATTAAAGAGGAATACGCCGCCCGGCTTTAATGTCCGGTACACCTTCTGGAATACCGGCTCCAGGCTGCTGATATAGTGCAGGACCAGGTTGGACAGGACGCAGTCCCAGGTATTTTCCGGATACGCATACGCATCAATCCCGCAGACCTGGTACTGGATGCCGTGTCCCGCATTGCGCCGCTCTGCCTCCTCGATCATCTTCCTGCTGGCGTCGATCCCCAGGACGGCGGCCGCCCCCTGCTGTGCGGCAAACTGGCAGTGCCAGCCATAGCCGCAGCCCAGATCCAGGACAGACTTGCCCCGGAGCTCCGGGAACAGCGGCTTCAGCTGATGCCATTCCCCTGCGGCGGACAGCCCCTCCCTGCTGCGGGGCATCTGGGCGTATTGGCTGAAAAAGGCCCCCTGGTCGTATACAGAATCCATCGCATACTGTCCTCCTTGTATAGGCCATGTTTGAAAAATGTCAAAACGCCCAAACGGCGGATCTTTTTCCGCCACTTTGCGTTAAATTTTCTTGCCGGGCGACAGCCCGCCTGCGAAAATTTGCCTTGATTGGCGAAAAAATCTTTCGCCGTTGGACATTCCGCCAATTTTCAAACAAGGCCTAATCTGCCTCCTATTATACAATATTTTGAGGCCCACGGCAAGGGGGATAGAAAAAAAGCGGCGGCATCCCAGGCAGGGCGGCCCGCAAAATGGATGGACTTTTTCAGGCTGGTGCGGTATACTACTAATAAAGCGGGGGCGCGTCCCCTGCCGGACGCTGATATTGGAGGAGGGGTAGATCAATGCCCTGGTTTGACAGCTTTGACGCGGCGGCTGGCCGCTTTGCCGGGATGGAGATCCTATATGATGAGCCCATGGCCCTGCACACCACGTTCCGGATCGGCGGGCCCGCCAAAAGGATGGCCCGCCCACGGTCCACGGAGGAGGCGGCCGCGCTGCTGACGCTGGCGGAGGCGGAGGGCTGGCCGGTACTGACGCTGGGCAATGGCTCCAACCTGCTGGCGGCGGACAGCGGCCTGGACGCGCTGGTCATCCACTCGGGCCGTCTGGATGCCCTGGAGCGCACAGGGGAGCGGACCATCCGCGCCGGTGCTGGGGTCTCCTTGGCCCGGCTGGCATCCTTTGCCCAGCGGGAGGGCCTGGGAGGGCTGGAGTTCGCCCACGGCATCCCCGGCAGTCTGGGGGGCGCGGTGTGCATGAACGCCGGGGCCTACGGCGGGGAGATGCGGCAGGTGGTCCAGTCTGTGACCGCCTGGTTCCCTGGGGAGGGCCTGCGGCGGCTGTCCGGGGATGAGCTGGCGTTTGGCTACCGTCACAGCGTCTTCAGCGGGCGGCGGGGCGCTGCCCTGGAGGCGGAGCTCACCCTGGCGGAGCGGGACCGGGAGGAAATCCAGGCGCAGATGGCGGAGCTGGACCGCCGCCGCCGGGAGAAGCAGCCCCTGGAGTTCCCCAGCGCAGGCAGTACCTTCCAGCGGCCCCAGGGGCACTTTGCCGGTGCGCTCATTGAGCAGTGTGGCCTGAAGGGGGCACGGGTGGGCGGGGCCCAGGTGTCGGAAAAGCACGCGGGTTTCCTCATCAATACCGGGGGCGCCACCTGCGCCGACGTGCTGGGGCTCATCGCCCACGTCCAGCAGGTCGTGCAGGAGCAGACCGGCGTTGCGCTGGAGCCAGAGGTGAAAATGGTCCCGTGAGATGCGGCGGGATGTGTGAGGGAGAGAGAAAACATGGAAATTTTGATCATTTCCGGCCTGTCCGGCGGGGGGAAGAGCAAGGCGGCCTCCTTCCTGGAGGACGTGGGGTTCTATATCGTAGACAACATGCCGGCGGGCATGATCCTGAAATTCGCGGAGTTCTGCGCCGCCGGCAGCGGGCGGTACAGCCGGGTAGCCCTGGTGTACGATGTGCGCACGGCGGACACCTTTGACGAGTTCCTGGAGGTGCTGTCCACCCTCCGGCAGCGGGAGTACGACTGCAAGCTGCTGTTCCTGGAGGCAGACGTGGGCTCGATCATCAACCGATACAAGGAGACACGGCGGATGCATCCCCTTCAGGAGCAGTCGGGCTCCCTGGAGGGGGCCGTCAACCGGGAGATCGCCATGATGGCCCCGGTGCGGGCCCAGGCGGATATCGTCATTAACTCCACCACCTACTCCACCGCCCGCCTGCGGGGGGAGCTGCTGCGCCTGTTTGGCGGGAGCCACCGGGCAGGGGAGATGCAGGTGAGCCTGGTGTCCTTTGGCTTCAAGCATGGCCTGCCCCTGGAGGCGGATCTGGTCTTTGACGTCCGCTTCATGCCCAACCCCTTCTATATTGACTCCATGCGGGATAAGACCGGCCTGGACCGGGAGGTGCGCGACTACGTGTTCTCCTTCCGGGAGACGGAACAATTCCTGGAGAAGCTGCGGGAGCTGCTGGGCTTTGTCCTGCCCCTGTACCGGGAGGAGGGCAAGACCGTGCTGGTGGCGGCGATTGGCTGCACGGGCGGCCACCACCGCTCTGTGGCAGTGACCCACGCCCTGGCGGAATATGTCGCATCCCTGGGCTACCAGGTGACGGAGAACCACCGGGATATGACCCGGAACTGAGGACTTAAACATGAGAGACGAACATACCACGAGCAATCGCTTTGTATACCGCGGCCCCAGCGGGAAGGGCCCGCGGATTACCGCCATTGGCGGCGGCACCGGCCTGTCCACCATGCTGCGGGGGCTGAAGCGGCACACCAATAACCTGACCGCCATCGTCACAGTGGCGGACGACGGCGGCGGCTCCGGCGTCCTGCGCCAGGAGCTGGGGATGCTGCCCCCGGGGGATGTGCGCAACTGCCTGGAGGCCCTGGCCAACGTGGAGCCCCTGATGGGGGAGCTGCTCCATTACCGGTTCACCGAGGGGTCGCTGAAGGGGCAGAGCTTCGGGAACCTGTTTCTTGCCGCCCTCAACGGCATCTCCGGCGGCAGCTTTGACCAGGCGGTCAGCCGCATGAGCCAAGTGCTGGCCATCACGGGGCGGGTGATCCCAGTGACCAACAGCAACGTACAGCTGGAGGCCGAGCTGGAGAATGGGGCCCGGGTGCTGGGGGAATCCAAGATCTTCTACTGCAAAAAGAGGGAGGACTGCCGCATCCGGCGGGTACGGCTGCTGCCGGAACGCCCGCCCGCCCTGGAGCAGGCCCTGGAGGCCATCCGGGAGGCGGACATGATCCTGCTGGGGCCGGGCAGCCTCTACACCAGCGTCATCCCCAATCTGCTGGTGGACGGCATTGCCGGGGCCATCGCGGACTCCGACGCGCTGAAAATCTATGTGGCCAACGTCATGACCCAGGAGGGGGAGACGGAGGGCTATACCAACGCCGACCACATCCGGGCCATCTTCCAGCATTCGCAGCCCGGCCTGTTCCATCTCTGCCTGGTCAACGCCTCCCAGATCCCCGAGGATGTGGCCGCCCACTACGCCCAGGAGGGGGCGGAGCCCCTGCGCTTTGACAAGGCCGCTTGCGCCCAGCTGGGGGTGGAGCTCATCAGCCGCCCGGTCTCGGTGGTGCGCGACGGCTATGTCCGCCACGACCCGGAGCTTTTGGCCGCCGCCCTGCTGGAGCTCCACGCCCAGCGCAGCGTCCGGATTGCGGGCCTGGGGCGCTACCGGGCCGAAGGGCCGGCGCGATAGGATGACCGTCCGGCCTGAAATGAAAAGGCTCTCGCAGGCGGCAAACAAATGGAATCGTTTTTCCCGGGGCGCAGAGCGAAACAACCTTCAAAAAGTGATACAGCTGCTCACTGACACAAAAAAGCCCACCCATCCGCAAAGCGGAGGGGTGGGCTCTCTTTTCAAATTACTCGGTCACATAGGGCAGCAGGGCGATCTGACGGGCCCTCTTGATGGCCTCCGTCAGCTGGCGCTGATGCATGGCACAGGTGCCGGTGGTCCTGCGGGGCAGGATCTTGGAGCGCTCAGAGACAAAACGGCGCAGCTTTGCGGCGTCCTTATAGTCGATGTGCTCACACTTATCCACGCAGAACTGGCAGACCTTCCTCCGCTTGCGGGGCGCACCGGAGCGGGCGGGCCGGTTTTCACGTTCCATAGCCATGGTACTATTTCCTCCTGTCAGAATGTCGCGGCATGGGCCGCGCGGTTAAAACGGCAGATCGCCGTCCTGGTCGTCGATATCGGAGAAGCCGCCGCTGTCAGCAGGGCCGCCGTAATCCCCACCGTGGGCAGGGCTGCCGCCGTATGCGGGCGACGGTGCGCCGCCGTATGCTGCGGCAGGCGTGCCATAGGGGGGCGGGGAGCCGTAATCGCTGCCGCCGCTGTCACGCTTGCTGTCACCGAAATAGACATTATCCGCCACCACCTCGGCGCTGCGGCGGTTGTTGCCGTCCCGGTCCTTCCAATCCCGGATCTGGAGGCGGCCCTCCGCCACGGCCATACGGCCCTTGCCGAAGTACTTGCAGACAAATTCCGCCGTCTGCCGCCAAGCCACCACGTCGATGAAATCGGTATTTTTCTCCCCGGAGTCCCGGTTCTTAAAATCCCGGTCCACGGCGAGCGTGAAGCTGGTCACGGAGACGCCGGACTGCGTTGTGCGCAGCTCCGGGTCCCTCACAAGGCGGCCCATGATAACAATGCGGTTTAACATGTGATTCCTCCCCTTACTCGCCCTTGCAGACGATCATGGAGCGCAGGATCCCGTCGGTAATGCCCAGAACACGGTCCAGCTCCCGGGGGAAAGAGGGTTCGCAGGAGAAAGACATCAGGACGTAGTATCCCTCGGTCTTGTAATCGATGGCGTAGGCCAGCCTGCGCTTGCCCCACTCCTCGACTTCTACGGAAGAGCTGTGCTGCTCGGCCAATGCCTTGAACTTCTCAACAGTGGCGGCGACAGCCTCCTCGCCCACAGCGGGGTCGATGATATACACGACTTCGTAGTTTTCAGTGATCTTTGCCATAGTTGCACCTCCTTTTGGACTGATGGCCCCCATAAGCGATGGGAGCAAGGATATGCCTGTGAAACACAAGCCTTTTTATTATACTGGATTATCTGGAAAAGTCAAGCTGTTTTCGCGATTTTCCCCCCAGTTTCCGGAAAAAGCTTCGTTTTCGCCAGCAGCGACAGCAGGGGCATCCCCAGCACATAGCAGACGATCAGCTCCGCGCCACCCACGGACAGGGCGTTGAAAAGGAAGGCGGCGGGGAAGGCGGCGGTAAAGCCCGTCTCATACCAGGCCAGCAGGGCGCCCACGATCACGCCGTTGCAGATCACCGGCGGCAGGGGGGCCAGCCATTTATTCCGGCACCGGGCGGTCAACAGCCCGGCCAGCAGGGTGGCCAGGGAGCCGAAAAGCAGGTCCGGCAGGCCGTAGGGGCTGAGGATGTTGGAGAGGATGCATCCGGCGAAGAGGCCCCAGGCCGTGGCGGGACACAGGAAGGGCAGCACGGTCAGCGCCTCGGCAAACCGGCACTGGAACACGCCGAAGTTTAGCCCGAAGATGTTCCCAAAGTAGCATAGGGTGACGTACAGGGCCCCGACGAGGGCGGAGAAGGTGAGCTGGCGGACGGTCAGATGTTTCATTGTGTAATACCTCCATTTTTTGTTTAGAGAACGGCCGGAACCGGGCCGCCAGCCCGGTTCCGCCGAACGAACGAGGGCGCGCCGCACCCCCGCTTGGACTGGGTGTGGAAACCAGTCGGAAGGATTATAGCACAGCCCGTCCACCCTGTAAAGCATTTTTCCGGGCGTCAGCGCGCTGCCGGGAGGCGGACGTGGAAGGTGTTGACCCCGTCCCCGCTCTCCGCCCAGATCCGGCCCCGGTGGGTCTGGACGATCCCCTGGGCGATGGAGAGGCCCAGGCCGCAGCCCTCTGTCCCGGAGGGCTCCCCCCGGCGGAACCGCTTGAAAATTTCCTCCAGCATCCCCTGGGGGATGGGCTCCCCCGCGTTGGACACCGACAGCAGCAGCCAGCGGCCCTCCCGCCGGAGACACACCTTCGCCCAACCCCGGGGGGCGGCATATTTCTGGGCGTTATCCAGCAGGATTCCCGCCAGTTGCCGCAGACGGTCCGGAAAGCCCCGCACCGCCAGGCCATCCTCCAGGCGGCTCTCCAGGCGCAGGCCCCGCTCGAAAAACACCGGCTCAAAGGGCAGCAGCGCATCGGACACCAGACGGCTGAAATCCACCGTCTCCATGGCGTCCTCCGCCAGAGCGCCGTCCACCCGCGCCAGCTCCAGCAGGCTTTCCACCAGCGTCCGCATCCGCCGGGACATGTCCAGGATATTTTTTACAAAACGGTCCCGGTCCGCGCCGCCGTCCTGCAAGAGCTCCGCATTGGTCAGGATCACCGTCAGGGGCGTTTTCAGCTCATGGGAGGCGTCCGCCACAAACTGCCGCTGCTGCTGCCAGGCCATGTCCACGGGCCTGACCGCCCAGCGGGCCAGCAGCAGGCTGAGGCCCAGGAAGGCCAGGAAACCGGCGCAGCCGATAAAAAGGCAGGTCTCGACCAGACGCTCCATAGCGGCCAGCTCGCCGGATGCGTCGGCAAAAACCAGGACAGGCCGCTCCGGCGGCCCGGCCAGGCAGAAGCGCAGGCCCGCCTCCCGCAGCAGGCCCGCCGGTTCCCCTGTGGCCAGGGCCGCATCCAGCACCTGGCGTAAAAACGCCTCGTCTGTGAGATCGTAGGAGCTGCCTTTGGCGATCAGCTCCCCATGGGGGCCCAGCTGGAGGGTGAAGCAGGGGATGCGCAGCTCCCCTGGCCTCCGCTGGCCTGGGCCCATCGGCTCCAGGGCGGCGGCCTGCATCCCGCGCAGGCTCTCCGCAGCCAGCCCCTCCCCGGTGAAATGGAGTACCATGCCCAGGATGACGCAGAGCATCCCCGTGGCAATCGCCATGTTGATACAGACAAACTTTATCCGCAGCCGCCGGATCATTCCCCGTCCACCTCCAAGTGATAGCCCAGACGCCGCACCGCCTCTATGCGCAGGTTCGAGCCGATGCTGCGCAGCTTTTTGCGCAGGAACCCGGCGTAGACCTCCACATGGTTCTCCACCGCGTTGGAGTCGTAGCCCCACACCCGTTCCAACAGGGCCTCCTTGGACACCAGCCGCTCCCGGGCCTGCATCAATTGGCGCATGACCCCGAACTCCTTGGCTGAGAGCTGGACCCGCCCGCCCTCGCAGCTGAGGGTCCCGGCGGAGAGGTCCAGGGACGTGTTGCCGTAGCACAGCTCATCCACCTGCTTCCCCTGGCGGCGGAGCAGGGCGTTGACGCAGGCCAGCAGTTCCCGGGTGTCAAAGGGCTTGGACAGATAGTAGTCCGCCCCGGCGTTGAGCCCCTCCACCCGGTCCAGGATACCGGAGCGGGCGGTCAGCATCAGGATGGGGACCCCACAGCGTCTGGCTCGGATCTGCCGGGCCGCCTGCCAGCCGTCCAGCTTGGGCAGCATCACATCCAGGATCACCAGATCATAGACCCCCAATTCCGCATAGGCCGCGCCGCTCTCCCCGTCGCAGACTACCTCCGTTTCAAAGCCCCGGGCCTCCAGCAGATCCCGCAGCGAATCTGCCAGCAGCGTTTCGTCCTCTACAATCAATATTTTCATACGGTACGCCCCTTTCCATGCCCGTTTGCGGCCATTATACCACACGCCGCCTGCCGCGGCAAGGCACGGCGGATAACAGCGGTTGAGCGTGATGAGGGTGCGGGCTATGGCCGGAAGTCACCATATTCCGTATGACTTCCATCGGTTTCCACCCCCATATTATAGTCGAAACGGCTGAGAATCGGTAAAGTTCGGCGGCTAAAACAGGGCGTGGATGGCGTTGTTGTCCTTGGCGGGCGTCAGTCCGCCTGCGTCCTCCGCCTTGCCACACCCCGTTTTTCCTCGCCTCCTTTTTACCGCTTCGACTATATATTTGAGAAAGGAGAGCGGACGGCATTGGAAAAATATTTGAACCTGGAGGGCCTGGAGTATCTGTGCCAGAAAATGAAAACAGACCTGACCCGGAAACAGGATCAGTTGACCGGCCAACCGGGACAGGTGGTCGGTTTTGATGCGGCAGGCAGTGCGATTCCGCAAAATCTTTACACCCCGGAGGATGCGGTCACAGTGCCCGGCGGCGGTGCGATTGAGATAGACAGGAGCCTGGGGGAAGGGCCGTATACCTTTGAGTACGAGGAGGATGGCGAGGGCAGCGCGGTGCGGGCAGATCAGGTGTCCTACGACAGCGGGGGGAGCGGGCTGGAGGCCGCGACGGTACAGGGGGCGCTGGATGCGCTAAGTGCGGTCAAGGCGGATGTGAGCCGGGTGAGCAACCCGAACCTGCTGGACAACTGGTACTTTGCTGACCCGGTCAATCAGAGGGGGCAGGCGGAGTACGGGCGGGGGTACACCATTGACCGGTGGTTTTTTGGATGCGACAGCGAAGAATCCAAGGTCATGGTTGGTGCTGGCGGGATTGGTTTGAGATCGGCTGAGAACAGCGGGTATAACAACCTGGAGCAAAGAATTCCCAAATCCCGTTTCCTATCAGGCGTGTACACGCTCAGTTTCCTGGTGAGCAATCCAAGTGAAACGAAACAGGTATATATCTTTGGAGTCGATACGGTATGGGACCCGCAAGGGACGCTCTGTTCAATAACAGCTTATGTTGATTGCAACACCCTTACCGACATTGTGACGATTGGGCTGCAAAAAAGCATCTCCGCAACCCCTCTTACTGTAATCGCCGCGAAGCTGGAGCTGGGCAGTCAGCAAACCCTGGCCCATCAGGATGCTGCCGGTAACTGGGTGCTCAACGACCCGCCGCCTGATAAGACGCTGGAGCTGCTGAAATGCCAGTGGTATCAGCAGTGTGCCGGTTTTACGCGCGTAGCATTTGGCCCAATTATTGCTGGGCACACGGTATCTTCCAGTATTCAGATCGGAAAAATGCGGGAAAATCCAACCTGCAAATTGGGGCTGTTGGATATCCCTTATCTGGAGCGTATCGCTTTCGACCCGGCTAAAATGATCTTCATTTGTACAGATCGGCACAATATATCCGTCGATATTTCTGATATGGAGATTGCCAACAGGGTAGCTGGGAAGACGGTAACAATCGTTGATTTTTTTGCTGACGCCAATTTATAGGAGGGCGCCATGGAATTCTACAGCAAGCACCATATCACATATTACCAAGGACGGACTATTTTGCGACAGGAGGTAATCTGATGTCGATTTATGTAAGAGACGCCGCTGGCAGCCGGAAAAAGATTGGCGGCGTCGGCCTGCCGGGGCCTGCCGCCACCATCAATGGCGTGAATACCCTGACTGTCACCGGCGGGCGCAATATTGACCTGGAGCAGAGTGGGACGGATTTGACAGTCCATGCGCTGGTACCCGGGCAGAATCTGCTGCGGAACGCAGACTTCCGCCAACCGGTGAACCGGAACGGGAGAGGGGAATATGTCGGGAGCTGGTCATGGGCCATCGATGGGTGGACAGTTGTGGACCAGTCCAAGCTGGCGGTGAAGGACGGGTATCTCCATTTCAGTTTTTCCAAGTTAAACCCCTGGTTTTTGGCGCAGACAGCCGGGGTTGGCGTTGCTGATGGGGATACCTACACATTTTCTGTGTTTTATAAGAGCGACTGCAAGGTCCGGCTGGTCCTTGACTTTTTGCAGGGAGGCCAATCCATAGGGACGCTGCGATATAGCGACCTCCAGCCGTCCAGCACATGGACAATGGGGGCTGTCACATTTTCCGCAGCAGAAGTGGGCAGTTATGAGAAAATTCACGCGATTATACAGGCAATGGACATGGCCGATGTCTCAGAGACAGTGGACCTCATCGCCGCGAAGCTGGAGCTGGGCAGTCAGCAAACCCTGGCCCGCCAGAACGCAGAGGGCGCCTGGGAGCTGATCGACCCGCCCAACTACGATTTGCAATATGCACTGTGCAGCCAGTACAGCGCGACCACCGGCGAGTGGGTGGGCTCCCAACACAGCAACCCGAACCTGCTGGACAATCCCAATTTCGCCATTTGGCAGAGGTATCCCAACGGGGAATTCACAGGGGTGCCGAATGGAACGTATATTGCGGACAGGTTTACCATCACAAGCTCGAACGGCGGTATAGAAAATAAAATTGTCCGCGTCGATGGCGGCGGCATAAAAAATCTATCAGGACCGCCCTGTGTGATTTTCCAAAGAATTGAAAACGCCGCTCAGTATAACGGGATGGTACTCACACGCTCCTTTCTTTATGAGTTTGATGGCAAGGTCCGGCTGGAGTCACGGACCTCGATTGCTGAGGATTGGACAGATACTACGGACGTACTGGGTACTGCCGAAAGACAGGCGTGGATTATGGAGGGTGAAACATTGCTTGCGGCCAAGCTGGAGCTGGGTCCGGTCCAGACCCTGGCCCATCAGGACGCCTCCGGCAACTGGGTGCTCAACGACCCGCCGCCGAACAAGGCGCTGGAGCTGCTGAAATGCCAGCGGTATTTCTGCAAATTCAGCGGCACAGCAGCCGGTATCCGATACCAGGACCAGCCGGCCGTTGTCTGCTATGTGCCGACACCGGCTGCCATGCGCATTGACCCCGCAATTATTCAGGATGCCAACACCACCAGCCTGGTCTACATGGATAATGACATGGATACGGTGACTTCTGCAACAGTTTTGCAAAGGAGCCCTGCCGGCATACAGCTGCGAATTCCCACAACCAAAGCAGCAGGTAATCACATCGCAAATGTACATCTGGAGATCTCTCTGTCCGCTGATCTGTAAGGCGGCCAGGTGCTCGGGCCTGCGGCCAATGGCAAAAGTGGTTGGAAGGTCGGCAAACTATGGTGGCAGAGGCACCTGCTGGTAACAATTGGAGGGCTCTCAGAAAAATTGTCCGGCGCTGCGCCTTGACTGCGGCACGTAAGATACGGTAAAATACAAAGAATATGATTCGCTGTAGGTGATCGTGTGATTCCACAAGGTTATAGGAGACGAGGGTGATTACCATGCCAATTTTAGCTGACCTGCACACCCATAGCACTGCCTCTGACGGGCAGTATACGCCCGCACAGCTGGTCGGGCTGGCCAAGGGGCGGGGCCTCTCCGTCCTCGCGCTGACAGATCATGACACACTGGACGGCCTGGATGAGGCGGTCCGGGCCGGGGAGGAGCTGGGAGTCCAGGTCCTGCGGGGCGTGGAGCTGGGGGCGAAGGAATACCGCAGCCTGCATATCCTGGGCTACGGCCTGTCCCCTGACGCACCAGAGCTCCAGGCGCTGTGCGGACAGCTCCGGGCGGGGCGGGATGAGCGCAAATACCGTATCATCGGCTATCTGCGGGAGAAGGGCGTGGACATCTCCCTGGAGGAGGTGGAGTCCCTGGCCGGCGGGGATGTCATCGCCCGGCCCCACTTCGCCCAGGTGATGGTCCGGCGGGGGTATGTGTCCACAACCCGGGAAGCCTTTGACCGCTATCTGGATACGGACGACTACCAGCGTATCGAGCGGTTTAAGGCGGACGCGCGCATCTGCGTGGAGGCAATCCGGTCCGCCGGGGGGTATGCAGCCCTGGCCCATCCCTACCAGACGAAGCTGGAGGATGATGCGCTGGAGGCCCTGGTGCGGCAGCTGACTGGGTACGGCCTGTCTGCTATTGAGTGCTACTATCCCCGCCATACGCCCCATCAGCAGGCATTTTATCTCCAGCTGGCCCAACGCTACGGCCTGCACGCCACCGGCGGCAGTGACTTCCACGGCGAACGGGTCAAGCCGGATATCTCCCTGGCCGCGCTGGAGCTGGAGATCAGCTGGCTGACAGGCAGCCGCCCGTAGCGTGGCTTGGGGAAACAGGAAAGAAGGACCGGGCAAGCTGCCCGGTCCTTCTTCTCATGTCCCGCTGGGGGCGGGCAGTCAGTCGTGGACGGATTCGTACTCAAACTTGAAGACTGTACCGTTCGTGGCATCAATCTCCATCTCATACTCCATCATGTTATAAATGATCTCCACCTCATAGACCGGCCGGCCGTCGTCGTGGTCCAGCTCCAGCTTCACAATATTCGTGGCAGCTGCGCCAGGAACCTTCGCCAGGGCGATCTCCCGCGCCTTCTCCAGGCTGATGGTGGTTCCGGTGGAGGGCGTGTAATGCTCCGCGTCGTAATCAAAGCTGCGCACCTCGCCGGTAACTGCGTCTATTTCATAATCGTATTCCTTGTAGTCGCTGGTGTAGAACTCAATGTCGTACACCTGACGGCCATCCTCCCACTCCAGCTCCTGCTGGACGAAAGTGACCTGCCCGGCTGTCAGCCCGGCGTGGGCAAGAGCCTTCCCCTTGGCGTCCTCCACAGAGATCAGGCCCGTACCGGTAGCCGGCGGCGTTGTGGTCCCGGTCGCGGGGGGCGTGCTGCCGCCGGAGAAGGTGTCCGCATCCGTGACAAGGGAGCCGGAGAGGGTGACGGTCTGGGTGGCGCCGTCCCAGGAAACGCTCTTCCCCATCAGCTCGCCAATGGCACGGATGGGGAGATAGGTGGAGCCCGCGGAGAGCATCGGATAGACCGGCTGGCCCTTCGCGTCAGCAAAGGTGCGCTTTGTGCCGTCCACTATGACGGTAAAGTCGTCCCGCAGCTCAACCGTGACATCCTTGGCGCTGGCGCTGAGATCCGGCGTACCGGCTGCTGGCTGGCCGGTGCGCGTACCGGAGAGGGTGACGGTCTTGGTGTCCTGGTTCCAGTCCACATTCTTCCCCATCAGCTCGCCAATGGCGCGGACAGGGAGGTATGTGGTGCCATCATAGAGGATGGGGTGGACCTGCTGGCCGCCGGCATTATAGAATGCCCGCTTGCTGCCGTCGATGACGATGGTGATATCAGGCCGGAGCCGGGCTGTCACTGTGGCGGCTGCCCGGCCTCTCCCGCCGAGCACCATCGCCGCCAGAAGGGCGCACAGGAGCAGCAGCGCGGTAGATCGGACTGTCCTTTTGGAATGGGCTGTCAACATGGTAGATCCTCCTTGAAATAGTTTTTGTATATAAACAGGCGGCGCGCCTATTTATGCTTACCCTGGAAAAACAGGGCCAGGGTGCCGGGGCCGGAGTGGTTGCCGATCACCGGCCCGATATAGTTGATCTCCAGCCGCTCCACCGGGTATTTCGCCTTGATGTCCGCTCCCAGGGCCTCGGCCTCCTGGCCGCACCCACCGTGGCTGATGAACACGACGGAGGGGTCCTCCACCAGCTCGTCCATCTTGTCCAGCAGGGCCCTGATGGACGCTTTGCGCCCCCGGACCTTCTCCATCGGGATCAGATGGCCCTCGCCGTCCACATGGAGCACCGGCTTCATTTGCAGCATCGTACCAAACAGGGCCGCTGCCGCAGACAACCGCCCGCCCCGCTTGAGGTGGTTGAGGTCATCCACCGTGAACCAGTGGCAGATGTGCCCCTTCTTCTGCTCCACGAAGTCCCGGACATCCTCAATGGATTTGCCCTTGCGCTTCTCCTGGACAGCCAGATAGACCAGCAGGCCCTGGCCCATGGAGGCGGCGCGGCTGTCCACGACGAGGATTTTGCTGTCCGGATGGTCGGAGAGCACCTCCTGGGCGGCGATGCAGGCAGACTGGTAGGTGGTGGACAGGCCCGAGGAGAAGCTGATGCAGAGGATGTCCCGGCCTGCCGCCGCCAGCTGCTCCATCGCCTCATGGAACACGCCCACACTGATGGCGGAGGTCGTCCCCAGGGAGCCGCCGCGCAGCCTAGCGTAGAAATCGTCCGGCGCAATATCCCGGTTGTCAGGGTAATTGAAATATTCCTTTCCGTCCATAATAAAGGACAGGGGCAGGACAGACAGCTCCAACTCCTGCACCATCTGGGAAGTAAAATCGCAGCAGCTGTCGGTCAGGATGGTAAAATCGCGCATAAAATTGCTCCTTTCGCTGGTATAGGCCCTTGCGGAGACGATCAGGCTATACTTTATCATAATATATTATAGCACATTTCAAGCCGGACGCAAGGGGGAATTTTCCCGCGGGCGCCGCCTGGCTGAGGCGGCATTTTCCATAAATTCCCCCCTGCCGCGACGGTAGTTTCCCGTCATTTTCTGACAAAGCCCTTGCAAGCCGTGGAAAAATCATATATAATAAATTCCTATCCTACTTTTTGGATGGAGGGAAAGAAAGGGGGAAATAGACGAGTGGCGGAAAACTATGTAGTGGAAATGCTGAACATCACCAAGGTCTTCCCAGGCATCGTGGCCAACGACAACATCACGCTCCAGCTCCGGCGGGGCGAGATCCACGCCCTGCTGGGGGAAAACGGCGCGGGGAAATCCACCCTGATGAGCGTGCTGTTCGGTCTGTACCAGCCAGAGGGGGGCGAAATCCACATGGACGGGAAACGTGTGGAGATCCGCGATCCCAACGACGCCAACGCACTGCACATCGGCATGGTCCACCAGCATTTCAAGCTGGTGGAGTGCTTTACCGTGCTTGACAACATCATCCTGGGCGTGGAGCCGAACAAGCTGGGTTTCCTCCAGAAGAAGGAGGCACGGAAAAAGGTGGTTGCGCTCTCGGAGAAGTACGGCCTGCTGGTGGACCTGGACGCACTGGTGGAGGACATCACCGTGGGGATGCAGCAGCGCACGGAGATCCTGAAAATGCTCTACCGGGAGAACGAAATCCTGATTTTTGACGAGCCCACCGCCGTACTCACGCCACAGGAGATCGGTGAGCTGATGCAGATTATGAAGAACCTGGCCGCAGAGGGCAAGTCCATCCTCTTTATCACCCACAAGCTCAACGAGATCATGGAGGTGTGTGACCGGTGCAGCGTGCTGCGCAAGGGCAAGTACATCGGCACCGTGGATATCGCCGGCACCACCAAGGAGGAGCTCAGCCGCATGATGGTGGGGCGGGATGTGAAATTTGCTGTGGACAAGGCCCCCGCCCAGCCCGGTGAGACCGTGCTGAAGGTCTCCGGCCTGACTGTGCCCAGCAAGGTCCACCACAACAACGCCGTCAAGGACGTCAGCTTCGAGGTCCGCCGGGGGGAGATCGTCTGCATCGCCGGCATTGACGGCAACGGGCAGACCGAGTTCGTCTACGCCCTCTCGGGCCTGGAAAAGGCCAGCGCGGGCAAAATCGAGCTGTGCGGCAGGGACGTCACCCACAGCTCTATCCGCCAGCGCAGCAAGGCGGGCATGAGCCATATCCCGGAGGACCGGCACAAGCACGGCCTGGTGCTGGACTTCCCTCTGGAGGATAACCTGGTGCTCCAGCGGTACATGGAGCCCCGCTTCCAGAAGGGCGGCTTCATCCAGCGCGAGCCCATCCGGGCCTACGCGGAGGAGATGATCGGGAAGTTCGACATCCGCTCCGGCCAGGGCCCGGTCACGCCCGTGCGCAGCATGTCCGGCGGCAACCAGCAAAAGGCCATTATCGCCCGGGAGATCGACCTGAATGCGGACCTGCTGGTGGCGGTCCAGCCCACGCGGGGCCTGGACGTGGGGGCAATCGAGTACATCCACAGCCAGATCGTCCAACAGCGGGACTTGGGCAAGGCAGTGCTGCTGGTGAGCCTGGAGCTGGACGAGGTGATGAACCTGTCCGACCGCATCCTGGTCATGTATGAGGGGGAGATCGTGGGCGAGCTCGACCCGAAGCAGACCACCGTGGAGGAGCTGGGCCTGTACATGGCCGGTGCGAAACGGAATGTTGGCAGAAAGGAGGGCGCGGCGTCATGAAAAAGGAGAGGACCCTCTGGAACGACGGGACAAAGACCGTCGCCGCCTCCCTGCTCTCGATCCTGATGGGCGTGGTGTTCGGCGGAGTGCTGCTGCTTGTGGTGGCCCTGTGCCTGCACATGCCCCTCTCCTCCGCGTGGGAGGGGTTCCGCATCGTGCTGGCCGGTGTGTTCAACACAGGCCGCAACTACGACGCGGGCAGCGCGCTTACCTTCGGCATCAATGCCCGGCTGGTGGGCGATATGCTCTTCCGGGCCACGCCCCTGATTATGACGGGCCTCTCGGTGGCCCTGGCCTACAAGACGGGCCTTTTTAACATCGGCGCGCCGGGCCAGTATCTGATGGGCACCGCCATGGCGATCATCGTGGCGCTGAGTCTGGATACCACCGTCATCCCGGCCTTCCTGGTGTGGCTGCTGGCCTTCCTGGCCGCCATCGCCGCCGGGGCGCTGTGGGGGTGCATCCCTGGAGCCTTCAAGGCATACCTCAACGTCAACGAGGTCATTACCTCCATCATGACCAACTGGATTGCCGCCAACCTGGTAACACTCCTGTTCGACGGCAGCCAGTTCATCAACAATGTGGACTTCGGCAAGACCGGCTACACCCTCAAGACCTCCACCAACGGCGTGGCAACCGCCAAGATGGGGCTGGACTTCGGCGGCGGCAACGCCAACGCGGGCTTTTTGATTGCCATCGTGTTTGCCGTTGTCACCTATGTGGTGATCAACAAGACAACCTTTGGCTATGAGCTGCGCTCCTGCGGCAGCAACAAGAATGCGGCCAAATACGCGGGTATGAATGAGAAGCGCAATATTGTGCTCTCGATGGCCATTGCCGGCGGGCTCTCCGCTGCGGGCGCGGCCCTCTACTTCCTCCAGGGGGATGTGGAGTTCTACTGGCATACCTCCATGACCCTGCCGGCCACCGGCTTCAACGGCATCCCGGTCGCCCTCCTGGCCAGCTGCAGCCCCATCGGCTGCGTGTTCTCCGGTATGTTCATGGCGTACCTGACCATCTCCGGCAGCCAGCTGAGCACCTTCACAGCCTACAACGAGTATATTGCCAACATCATCATCGCGGTCATCGTCTACCTGAGCGCCTTCACCCTCTTCTTCAAGGGCCTGATGGACGCCAGGAAAAAAGCCCCCAAGGGCGGTGACAAGGCCGCGGCGGAGCCTGCGGGAAGGGGGACGAAGAAGCCATGACATTCCTGTTACAGCAGACCGTTATCTACACGGTGCCGCTGATCCTGGTCGCGCTGGCGGGCGTATTCGCAGAGCGCAGCGGCATCATCAATCTGGCCCTGGAGGGCATTATGATCATCGGGGCCTTTGTGGGCGCCTGGTTTGTGCGCGCTATGCAGGAGGGCGGCTGGAACGAAAACGCCGCCCAGTGGCTGCTCATCCTCACCCTGCTGATCACGGCGGCGGCGGGGGCCCTGTTCTCCCTGCTGCTGAGCTTCTCGGCGGTGAAGATGAAGGCGGACCAGACCATCGGCGGCACGGCGCTGAACCTGCTGGCGCCGGCCCTGGTGCTGTTCATGGTCAACATCGTCTTCCAGCAGAACACCCTGAACCTGCGCTACGACGCGCCCAGCTGGTTTATGCTGTTCCAGACGGATTTCGGCTTCGAGCGGAAGGCGAAGCTGGGCCTGATCGGAGATCTGCTGCTCAACAAGACCTACCTGACCACCTACCTGGGCCTGCTGATCTATGTGGTGCTGGCAATCATCCTGTATAAGACGCGCTTCGGCCTGCGGCTGCGGGCCTGCGGCGAGCACCCCCAGGCCGCCGACTCCGTGGGCATCAACGTCTACCGGATGCGCTATCTGGGCACCTCTATCAGCGGCGCGCTGGCGGGGATGGGCGGCTTCATCTACACGCTGACCACCTCCAACGGCGCGGCCAACGGCGACGTGGCCGGGTTCGGGTTCCTGGCCCTGGCGGTGATGATCTTCGGCAACTGGAAACCGCTGAACATCGCTATTGTGGGTTTCCTGTTCGGCCTGCTCAAGTGCGTGTCCGCCAGCTCCGGCACCCTGGACATCAATGGCGACGGGGTCTACCTGCTGGCGCAGATCGGCGTGAGCACCTATGTATACAACATGCTGCCCTACGTGATTACGCTGGTGGTGCTGGCCTTTACCTCGAAAAAGTCCCGCGCCCCCAAGGCGGAGGGCATCCCCTATGACAAGGGCCAGCGGTAAGCGCCGCACAGATGGAGAGGACTGCTGGTCCTCTCCATTTTTTATCCTGCTCCCCGGAAATATTCTTGCGGAAAGACCGGCATGTTTCCGCCATTGGCCGCTATATTTGTATAGGGACGGCTGTCCGAAAAAAGAAGGAGCGTGTGGGAGTATGGCAATGGCGTGGATCTGGACGGGAATGGTGGTGCTATCCGTGGTGTTCGGCATAGCCAACGGGAGCATCGGCGCGGTGGGCAGCGCGGCCATGGAGGGCGCGGCGGCGGCAGTGGAGCTCTGCCTGAAGATGGCGGGAATCATGTGCCTTTGGAACGGGGTGATGTCCATTATGAAGGCCAGCGGGTTGATGGACGGCCTCAGCCGCCTGTTCCGGCCCCTGCTCAGCCGCCTGCTGCCCCGGGCCTGCCGGGATCCGGAGACCCTGGCGGCGCTGTCGGGCAATGTGTCCGCCAACCTGCTGGGCCTGGGCAACGCGGCTACGCCTCTGGGCGTCCAGGCCGCGTGCCGGATGGCAAAGGGCTGCGGAGGCTGGGCCTCCGACGAGCTGTGTACCCTGGTGGTGCTCAACACCGCCTCCATCCAGCTGCTGCCCACCACCGTGGCGGGGGTACGCTCGGCCTTGGGGGCGCAGAATGCCTTTGATATCCTTCCGGCAGTGTGGATGGCGTCCATCCTGTCAGTGATCACGGGCCTGCTGGCTGCCCGGCTGTTTTCCCGCCTCTGGCGGCGCTGAGGAGGCGGGAGATGGACTATTCCGCTTATCTGGTGCCCCTGCTGCTGGCCTTTACCGCCCTCTTCGGCCTGGGGAAACGGGTGGACGTCTACTCCGCCCTGACCCGGGGCGCGGAGGAGGGGCTGACCATCCTGCTGCGCATCCTGCCGGCCCTGGTGGGGCTGATGACGGCGGTGTATATGCTGCGCGCCTCCGGCGCAATGGAGCTGCTGGGCGGGCTGCTGGAGCCGCTGCTGATCCGCCTGGGCATCCCGCCGGAGACGGCGGCCCTGCTCTTCATCCGCCCGGTCAGCGGCAGCGGTGCGCTGGCCATCGGCAGTGAGCTCATGGCCGCCCACGGCCCGGACTCCTATGTGGGCCGCGTCGCTGCCGTGATGCTGGGCAGCACCGAAACGACCTTTTACACAATCGCCGTCTACTTTGGCTCCGCCGGGGTACACAAGACCCGTTACGCCATCCCCGCCGCCCTGGCTGCCGACCTTGCCGGCTTTGCCGCCGCCGCCTTCGCGGTGCGGCTGCTGTTCTGAACCAAATATAGAGAAGCGGGCCTGGGAGCTGTCCCCAGGCCCGCTTTGATTGCATTACATCATCCCGAACAGGAGCGCCAGAATCGGCAATACCACATAGTAGAGCACAGCCACTGCAACAATCCAGAATATCCACTTGATGGGCTTGCTATTCTGCCTGCTGCTGGCCGCCGGTTTGGACGGGTGCGGCCTGTCCATCCCGGTGAAGCGGCGCACCGCCTTCTCCTTATGTACCTCCTTATGGGCAAAGGAACCGCTGTGGGTGCGCTCATTGACGCCGTCCACCCGGACCACCGGCGCTCCCGCCTTCCCCGGCTGGTTGTACGCGCCGCACCGGGTACAGAACTCGTCCTTGTCGTAATCGTACACCTTCCTGCAATTCTCACAGACCATCATCTGCATCGCGCACGCTCCTCCCTCAATGCCTCTTTTCCCAGCCGGGCTCAGGCCCCGGCGTACAGGGCCACGATGTTGCGGAGCACGGCTACCGCGCTGTCCATTCCCTCCACAGAGATGCACTCATAGGGGCCGTGGAAGTTGAAGCCGCCGGTGCCCAGGTTGGGGCAGGGCAGGCCCTGATAGGACAGCCGCGCACCGTCGGTGCCGCCCCGGATGGGGTGGACAGCCGCTGTCAGACCCGCCATCTCCGCGGCCCGCCGGGCGTTCTCGATCAGGTGCATACAGTCCTTCAGCTGGCTGGCCATATTGTAATAGCTGTCCTTGAGCTCCAGGCGGATGGACGCCTTGGGATGGGCCTTCTGGACCGTCTGGACAGCCTGCTCCAGCAGCCGCTTCTTCTCCTGGAACTTCTCCTGGTCGTGGTCCCGGAGGATATAGCCCATGTGGGCGGCAGCGGTGTCGCCGCGGAGGGATTCCAGGTGGAAAAAGCCCTCATATCCCTCTGTGCGGGCGGGGATGGCGTCCGCTGGGAGCTGGGCGTTGATCTCTATGGCGATCAGCAGCGCGTTTTCCATGGCGTTCTTGGAGGAACCGGGGTGGACGGACACGCCGGTGATGTCAATCTTTGCGCCCGCCGCGTTGAAGTTCTCATACTCAATGCCGCCCTCCAGGTCGCCGTCCACCGTGTAGGCGTACTGGGCCCCAAAGCCGGGCACATCGAAGTGGTCCGCCCCCTCGCCGATCTCCTCGTCCGGGGTGAAGGCGATGCAGAGCTTGCCGTGGGGCAGCTTCTGGGCGGACAGCTCCTCGCACAGGGTCAGGATCTCCGCGATGCCCGCTTTATCGTCCGCGCCCAGGAGGGTGGAGCCGTCGGCGGTGATGAGGGTGCGGCCCCGCATCCGCTCCAGCACAGGGAAGTCTGCGGCGCAGATCACCCGCCCCTCCTTGGGCAGGGCGATGTCGCCGCCGTCGTAGTCCGGGTGGAGGATGGGCTCCACACCATCGCCGGTAAAGGCGGGGGCGGTGTCCATGTGGGCGATGAAGCCCAGGGCGGGCGCGCCCTCGCAGCCGGGGGTGGCGGGCAGGATGCCCGTCACCACGCCGAACTGGCTGATCTTGACCTCCTGGAGCCCCAGCTCCTTCATCTCATCCTCCAGCAGCCGGGCCAGATCCAGCTGGCAGGCGGTGCTGGGGCTGGTCCCCGTCCCGTCGGCGGACTCGGTGTTAATCCTTACATAGCGCAAAAGCCGTTCATAAGCACGCATATCGGGTTCTCCTCTCGATCTTCTCTCTCGATTTATTTGGCACGTCCTTTTTCTTTTCCAAAGAAAAAGGAGCATAAAGAAAACGGTTTCAGGGACGCCCCTTCAGTACTCAATCCCTTCCCGGGCGGGGACGCCCTGCTCAAAGGGGTGCTTGACCTTCCGCATCTCCGTCACGTAGTCTGCGGCGTCCTGCATCGCCTGGGACGGGTCCCGGCCCGTCAGGACGACCTCCAGCTCCGCCGGGCGCTGAGCCAGCAGCTCCAGCAGCCGCGCCTCCTCCACCATGCCCGTGGCGCAGGCCCCCATGGCCTCGTCCAGCACCAGCAGGCCGAACCCGCCGGCGCGGCGGAAAGCGTCCTCCAGGAGGCCGGTGTAGTAGGTCTTGGCCTCATCCCGCTCAGCGTCGGTGAGGGTCCAGCTGAAGCCGAAGGACCGGGTCTGGGGCACAACCGCAATCCCCGGGACGTGGGCCAGGGAGGCGAACTCCGAGCTCTTGCCGTCCTTAAGGAACTGGAGCAGCAGCACCTTCCTGCCGCTGCCGGCGGCCCGGAGGGCCAGCCCCATGGCGGCGGTGGTCTTACCCTTGCCGTCGCCGCAGTAGATGTGGATCAATCCTGCCATGCGCATTCTCCTTTGTGATACATAGTTTGGCGGCCTGCGGGTGCGCCTACATCCAGATGGAGAAGACGCGCAGCACCTTCTCCAGCATCCGCCGGCCCCAGGGCCGCTGCGCCCACTGGGCCGGGCTGACCTGGACGCTGCGGGCCATGATCGCTTCCTGGTCCGCCAGCAGCGCACGGATGGCCGGTATGCCGTAGAGGGCCACGCCGCACTCGTGGTGGAGCTGGAAGCTGCGGTAATCCATGTTGATGGTCCCCACCAGGGCCACCTCCCCATCGGCTACCAGGCTCTTGGCGTGGAGGAAACCGGGGGCAAACTCGTAGATTTTTACCCCGTGGCGCAGCAGCCGTTCGTAGTAGGACCCCGCAACGATATAGGTGTACTGGTGGTCCGGGATGCCCGGCAGCAGCAGCCGCACGTCCACGCCGCAGTCGGCGGCCATGCACAGGGCCTGGACCACGCTGTCCTCCACGGCAAAATAGGGGGTGGTCATCCAGAGATATTGATGGGCGTTGGTGATGCATTGGAGATACAGCTCCTCCGCCGGGTTGTCCGGGTTGTTGCTGGGGCCGTCGGTGAAGGGCTGGCACCAGCCCTCCGCATCGGAGGCGGCGGCCGGCAGATAGGGGCGGTAGTAGTCGTGCTCGTTGTGCAGGCGGCCCGAGAGCATCTCCCACATATGGATGAACTGGGCCGTCAGCCCCCATGCGCCGCTCCCGTCCAGCAGGACGCCGCTGTCCTTCCACTCCCCGAACCGGCGGATATACCCCACGTACTCGTCCGCCACGTTGACCCCGCCGGTGTAGGCGTACTGCCCGTCCACACACAGGATCTTCCGGTGGTCCCGGTAGTTGAAGTACAGCCGGTTCACGTACTGGTGGACAGGGTTGAAGATGCGCACCTCCATCCCCTCCGCCTGCATCCCCTCGATGGTCTCGCTGCGCATCCGGGTGATGTTGCCGAAGTCGTCAAAGACGATCTTGATCTCCACGCCATGCCTGGCCCGGTCCGTCAGCACCTCCAGCATCCGGTCCCACAGCCGCCCCTCCGCCAGGATGAAATACTCCAGGAAGATGAACCGCTCCGCCTTCGCCATCCTCCCGATGGCGTCGTCAAAGAACGCCGCGCCGGAGGGGAAGTAGGTGACGGCGGTATCCGGGTACACGGGAAAGCCCCGCCGGGAGAGCAGCTGGCTGGCCCGCAGCCAGTTGGGCAGGGCGGCGGCCAGCCGCTCCTGCTCCCGCTGGGCCTGCCTGCGCTCAAAGGCGGTGATGGCGGGGGCCTTTACCGGCAGCAGGTTCAGCCGCTTGCTCTGGATATTCCCGCCCCACAGGACGTAGAGGATCATCCCCGCCACCGGCAGGGCCACCACCAGCAGCGTCCACGCCTGCTTATAGCTGGCGCTGACGGGGCTGGACTGGATGTTGACCGCCACGGCGATGGCGGCAGCCTCCAGCAGGCCGAAGGCGATGGCGGAGTGGACCTGGAGGAAGGTGGTGAGCAGGATCACAGAGCCGATGTTGAGCAGCAGCAGGAGCACCGCCATGGCGATGCGCAGGGAGGCGGAGATCCGCCGCTCAGTGGCCTGCTTGACAGGGTGCTTTTTCACAGAGGTCTCCTTTCCGGGCCTGCGTGGGGGAATCGGGGTCAGCCGTTCTGCTCCAGCAGGCTGTGCTTGATATCCCACAGCTTCTGGGAGAGGTCGACGTAGTATTTGTGGGGGTTGTCAAAACGCTTGACCTCATCCCACAGTGTATCCACCTGGCGCAGGCAATAGTCGCGGATCTCCGGCAGGGACGGCAGGGCGTAGACCAGCTCGCCCCCCCGGAATACGGGGACCTGGAGCTCCTTGGCGGTGAAGTCGTAGACCTCCTTCTTCTTCCATGTGGCGTCCGGGTCGAAGATGGTCAGCGGATGGCTGTCGTCCACAGACTCGTCGTATACGGTGAGGTAGTCGGCAATGGCCTTGCCGGTGTCGTTGCCGTAGAAGCGGTAGAGCTTTTTATAGTGGGGGGTGGTGATCTTGGCCACGTTCTCGCTGATCTTGATCTTGGGGGAGATGGTCCCGTCAGGCTGCTCCACGGCTACCAGCTTGTACACGCCGCCGAACACCGGCTCGCTGCGGGCGGTGATCAGCCGCTCGCCCACGCCGAAGCAGTCGATCTTCGCCCCTTGGAGCAGCAGGTCCCGGATGAGCTCCTCGTCCAGGGAGTTGGAGGCCGAGATGGTGCAGCTCTGCCACCCGGCGGCGTCCAGCATCTTCCGGGCCTCCTTGGTCAGGTAGGCGATGTCGCCGGAGTCCAGCCGGATGCCGCATTTGGTGATGCCCAGGGGCTTGAGCACCTCGTTAAACGCGCGGATGGCGTCGGGCACGCCGCTTTTCAGTGTGTTGTAGGTGTCCACCAGTAGCACGGCGTTGGTGGGGTAGATCTCACAATAGGTTTTGAATGCCTCGTACTGGCTGTCGAACATCTGGACCCAGGAGTGGGCCATGGTGCCGGCGGCGGGTACGCCGTAGATCTGGTCGCTGATGGCGCAGGCGGTGCCGTGGACGCCGCCGATGTAGGCGGCCCTGGCCCCTACGACAGCTCCGTCCACCCCCTGGGCCCGGCGGGAGCCGAATTCCAGCACCGTGCGGCCCTGGGCGGCACGGACGACCCGGTTGGCCTTGGTGGCGACCAGGCTCTGGTGGTTGATGCACAGCAGGGCGAAGGTCTCGATGAGCTGGGCCTGGGAGGCGGGGGCGCGGACAGTCACCAGCGGCTCGCCGGGGAATACCGGCGTCCCCTCCGGCACGGCCCACACATCCCCGGTGAAGCGGAATGTACGCAGGTAGTCCAAAAAATCCTCCTGGAACAGGTTTTTGCTGCGCAGATAGGCGATGTCTTCCCCGTCAAAGTGGAGATTCCGGATATACTCCACCAGCTGCTCCAAGCCGGCGGCAATGGCGAAGCCGCCCCCATCGGGCACCCTGCGGAAGAACACGTCAAAATAGGTGACGCGCTCCCCCATCCCCTGACGGAAATAGCCGTTGGCCATGGTCATCTCGTAGAAGTCAAACAGCATGGACAGGTTCAGTCGCTCCTTATGTTCCATAAACAGCGTTCCTCGGTTTCTTTTGTAATGAGCGGGCACCGAAAGGCCCCACCCCTTTATAGTATAACTTTTTTCCGGGATTTGCAACGCTCTCATCAAAGAAGTTGGAAAGAACTTTGTCCTGTGGGGAGGTTCCCGGGGCGGCGGCGCGGCCCCTTTGCAAAAAGGCCGTGGTTTTTTGCAGGGAATTTGATTATAGAATTGACAATTCTCCCCGTATCCTCTAAGATAAGGGGGCCGGTGGGCAGAAAAACCAATATCCGGGGAGGGCATTTTGCTATGTCTATCATATTAGGGATTGATATCGGCGGCTCCACCACCAAGATCGTGGGGCTGCGCGCCGATGGCTCCGCCATCGCCATGCAGCGGGTACAGGCCCAGGACCCCATCACCTCCCTGTACGGCGCAATGGGCAACTTTCTCTTCACCAACAGCCTCGAGCTGGGGGACGTGTCCCGCATCGCCCTGACGGGGGTGGGGGCCTCCTATGTGGAGGGCGATATCTATGGCATCCCCACCCAGAAGGTGGAGGAGTTTACCGCTGTTGGGGCGGGCGGGCTGGCCCTGAGCGGCCAGGAGCGGGCCGTGGTGGTCAGCATGGGCACCGGCACCGCCTTCATCTGGGCGGAGAAGGGGCAGGCGGTGCGCCACCTGTGCGGCTCCGGCGTAGGGGGCGGCACCCTGGCGGGGCTCTGCTCCCGGCTGTGCGGCACCAGCCAGTACGCGCAGATTGTGAAGCTGGCCGCCGGCGGCGACGTCAGCCGCATCGACCTGACGGTGGGGGATCTGACCCGCAACAGCCATCCCTCCCTGCCGCTCGACATCACTGCCGCCAACTTCGGCAGCGTCTCCGACAGCGCCACCGCCGGCGATTTCGCCGCCGGTGTGGTGAACATGGTCCTCCAGTCCATCGGCACCACCGCCACCATGGCTTGCCGGGCCTGCGGCTGCGACACCGCAGTGCTGACCGGGTTTATGTCCAACCTGCCCCAGGCCCGCTCCTGCTTCGATCTCTTCACCCGTTTGCAGGGCATCCGCTTCATCATCCCGGACAACGCCACCCACGCCACGTCCATCGGCGCGGCGCTGTCCATCCAGTAATGCCCCATGCGGCTTTGTGTTACCGATATAAGAAAGGCGGCAGAAATGGACCAATTGCTGTTGGAATGCCCCGGTATGGAAAACGGGGGAAGGTTCCCCATAGAACATACGGGGCGGGGCCGGGATATCTCCCCCGGGTTTTCGATAGGGAACGTATCCCCAAAAGCGAAAACCCTTGCGGTTACGCTGGAGGACGTCAAGCATCCTCTTTTCAAGGAGTTTACCCACTGGCTGATCTGGAACATCCCGGCCGGACCGGAGATTCCCCCGGCGATCCCGGCGGGACGGGCCGTCCCCGGTTTGGGGAACGCCCGGCAGGGGATCGGCTACGGGTTGTACCGGTATGCCGGCCCGAAGCCGCCCAAGGGCAGCCGGCACACCTACCGCTTTACTGTGTATGCCCTGGACAGTGAAATTGACCTGGCGTTTCCCGCTACGAAAAACCGCTTTATCCGGAAAGCAAAAGGGCATATCCTGCAACAGGGCAGTTTGATTTGTGATTTTGAGTAACGGAACCGGAATCACCCTGCATATTTTCAGATGATAAGGAAAGATACCGCTTATGAATGAGATTATCCTGCTCAAGCTGGGGGAAGTGGTGCTCAAGGGGCTCAACCGCCGCTCTTTTGAGGACAAGCTCACCAGTAATATCCGCCGCCGCCTTACACACTACGGCAGTTTCCGCGTCTACTCCAAGCAGAGCACCATCTATGTGGAGCCCCAGGACGGGGCGTGCGATCTGGAGGGGGCCTACGCCGCCTGCCGTCAGGTGTTCGGCGTGGTCGCCGTCACCCGGGCCCGCCCCTGCCCCAAGGACAAGGACGCCATGTTCCACTGCGCCAGAAACTATCTGGACCGGGAGCTGCGGGCGGCGCAGACCTTTAAGGTGGAGACCAAGCGGGCGGACAAGAAATTCCCCATGAACAGCATGGAGATCTCCCAGTATGTGGGCGGCCTGCTCCACGACGAGTACCCCCATCTGCGGGTGGACGTCCACCAGCCGGACCTGCGCGTCCATGTGGAGGTGCGGGAGAAGGCGGCCTATGTCCACGGCCCCACCCAGCCGGGCGCGGGGGGCCTGCCGATCGGCATGGGCGGCACGGCGGTGAGCCTGCTGTCCGGCGGCATTGACAGCCCGGTATCCTCCTATATGATCGCCAAGCGGGGGGTGCAGCTGGAGCTGGTCCACTTCTTCTCCCCGCCCTACACCTCCCAGCAGGCCCTGGAGAAGGTGTGCGCCCTGGCCGGGGAGCTGACAGGCTGGTGCGGGCGGATGACGCTGCACATTGTCCCCTTCACGGAGATTCAGGAGGCCATCCGCCGGGACTGCCCGGAGGACCACTTCACCCTGATTATGCGCCGGTTCATGATGCGTCTGGCGGAGGGCGTGGCCCGCCGGACAGGGGCCAAGGCGCTGGTAACAGGGGAGTGCCTGGGGCAGGTGGCCAGCCAGACGATGGATGCGCTGACGGTCTCCGGCCAGGTCTGCCAGCTGCCGGTGCTGCGGCCGGTCATCGGGATGGACAAGGAGGAAATTATCCGCATTTCCAGGCGGATTGGGACGTTTGAGACCTCGATCCTGCCCTATGAGGACTGCTGCACGGTATTCACGCCCCGCCACCCCAAGACACACCCCCATCTGGATGAGGTGCTTGCCTACGAGCAGGCTTTGGATATCGGCGGCCTGGTCCAGCGGGCCCTGGACGGGGTTGAGCGGCGGACCATCGCTATGGGGAAATAGCCCCATGCCGCCGGTACGTTTGCATAGCCTGCGCCTGCTGTTGATGATACGGTTTGACACTTAAAGGGCGCGTCCGGAAATACCCGGACGCGCCCTTTAAGTGTTGAAGGAGGATGGCTGCTCCCATATCCCCGGTGCTGTCTGCTGCCAGGGATATGGGGGTTGCTTCACGTTCTGGAGATGAGCCAGAGGCACACGGCGGCCTGCGCCAGCAGGATAGCGGGAATGCCCCAGACGAAGTACCAGTGTTTCGTCTTGTGCCGGAAGGTCCACATCCCGGCCAGGGCCCCTGGGCTGCCGCCCAGCAGGGCGGAGAGGAACAGCGTCCGCTCCCGGATTCGGCGTGCGCCGCGCCGCTTGGCCCGCCGCTTGTCAAAGCCCATCAGGCAGAAAGCCCACAGGTTTACAATGGCCAGATATCCGGCCAGCAGTGCGCCCGGGGAGCCAACAGCGGCGAAGATCACATCGCTGCGCGCCTCCGGCAGGAACGGGGGCATTACTGCATCGCGGCCAGCTCGGCGGCCGTCTTAGCGGCAACCCGGGCATTGTTGTAGACCAGCTGGATATTGCTCTCCAGGCTGTCGCCGCCGGTCAGATCCTTCACCCGGGCCAGCAGGAAGGGCGTGGTGGCCTTGCCGTGGATGCCCTGCTCCCGGCTCTCGGCAATGGCCTGGTTGATGGCGTTATTGATCACATCCGCATCCATGGCGTACGCCTCGGGGATGGGGTTGGCCACCAGCATACCACCCTTGAGGCCCATTGCCCGCTGGGCGTGGAAGGCGGCGGCCAGCTCCTGGGGGGTATCCAGGCGGTAGTCCACGCCGAAGCCGGACTTGCGGGTATAGAAAGCGGGCAGCTCCTCCGTGCCGTAGCCGATGACCGGCACGCCCTTGGTCTCCAGATACTCCAGGGTGAGGCCCAGGTCCAGGATGGACTTGGCCCCGGCGCACACGACCATCACCGGGGTCTGGCCCAGCTCCTCCAGGTCGGCGGAGATGTCCATGGTGGTCTCCGCACCCCGGTGGACGCCGCCGATGCCGCCGGTGGCGAACACAGAGATCCCGGCCATGTGGGCGATCATCATGGTGGTGGTGACGGTACATGCGCCGTCCTGCCCCCGGGCGATCAGCACGGGCAGATCCCGGCGGCTGGCCTTGGCGATCTCCGCGCCCTTCTTGCCGAAGTACTCGATTTCATCCGCAGAGAGGCCGGCCTTCAGGCGGCCGCCGATGATGGCGATGGTGGCGGGGACGGCGCCGTTCTCCCGGATGATCTTCTCCACCTCCAGGGCGGTCTCCACGTTCTTGGGATAGGGCATCCCGTGGGAGATGATGGTGGACTCCAGGGCGACGACCGGCTTGCCGGCGGCCAGGGCCTCAGCGACCTCGGGGGCGATGTCCAGATACTTGTTCATGATGTTGTCCTCCTATATTGATGATTGGTTGGGTTGTCTTCTCCTGATTGTGGGCGGTTTTCGCGCTTACATCCGCTCCCGCACCGCCTGGGCGTTCATGGCGGGGTTGATGGTCTCCGGGCTCTCCATGGCGATGGACGCCGCGGCCAGACCCGCCCGGGCCGTGTCCTGCAGGTCCGTCCCCTCCAGGTACGCCCAGGCGATTGCCGCCATGAAAGCGTCGCCGCAGCCGGTGGTGTTGACCATCTCCGCCGGGCCGCAGGGCACATGGACCTGCCCGCTGTGGTCCGCAGCCAGGACCCCGTCGCCCCCCATGCTGATGAAAACCCGCCGCAGGCCCGTCTCCAGCAGGGCCTGGGCCGCCTTCCCCGCGCTGGGGATGTCCGTGATGGGCACGCCGCTGAGGAGCTCCGCCTCGATGCGGTTGGGCTTGAGGGTGTGCAGCCGCCCCAGCACGGGCCGTAGCTTCTCCGCCTTGGTGGTGGACACCGGGTCGGCAAAGATGGGGACCTTGCAGTTCTCCGCCAGCCAGGCGACGGACGCCGCCGGGATATTGGTGTCCAGCACCACCAGCTGGGCGTTGTCCAGCAGGGCGGCCCGGGAGCGCAGGAAGGATGGGGTCACATGCTCATAGATCCCCATATCCGCCACGGCCAGCTCCATGTCCCCCTCCGGCCCGGCCAGGTACAGGTAGGTGGATGTGGTCCCGCCGGGGACCTGCAAGGCGTGGCTGATGTCGATGCCCAGCTCGCCGCAGGAGGCGGCCACCTTCTGGGCGGACACATCGTCGCCAAAGGCGGTGAGCAGATGGACCTCCGCCCCCAGCAGGGCCAGGTTGTGGGCGATGTTCCGCCCGACGCCGCCCAGGCTCATGCGCACCTGACCGGGGGTGGAGTCCCGGGGGATCAGCGGCCCGAAGGACCGCCCGCCAATGTCCATGTTCACGCCGCCCACCACCACCGCATAGGGCGCGGTGCGCACGATGTACCCCCGCCCGGCAATGTGCCCCTTGCGCATCAGGTTGGAGATATGCACTGCCGCCGAGGAGCGGGTGATCCCCGCCTTGTCTGCCAGCTCCTGCTGGCTGATCATCGGGTTCTCTTCAATCCAGCGCAGGAGCTGACGCTCACGCTGTGTCATCCCGTCGCCTCCTAAATAAAAGTTTAACAAGTAATCTTATGTTTATACTATACTCCAGAATCTCCGTCCTGTCAAGAGGCGGGCTGTAAATTTCAAAAATTTTGGAGGAAATGCTGGAGGAAGTTTGACGCGGGGCCTGGAAAAGCACTTGTAAAATGGGGGGCAGGGCGGTATAATAACAGATAAAATATAAGCGCAGCTTATAAAATATCAGAATATCTAATACTGTAGAAATTTTAATAAAAGCAGGTGAAAACATATGGAGAGGATCAAAATCGCGGCTGTCTACGCCGGCAGCGCGCAGCTGGACGGCCAGGCCGTCACCGTATGCGGCTGGGCCCGCACCATCCGGGACATGAAGACCTTTGGCTTTATCGAGCTCAACGACGGTTCCTGTTTCCGCAATTTGCAGGTGGTCATGGATGCCAATGCGCTGGAGAACTACAAGGAGATCGCCGGGCAGAACGTGGGCGCGGCCCTGATCGTCACCGGCACCCTGGTGCTCACCCCCGAGGCCAAGCAGCCGCTGGAGGTGAAGGCTTCCGCCATTGCGGTGGAGGGCGCCTCCGCGCCGGAGTTTCCCCTCCAGAAGAAGCGGCACAGTGTGGAGTACCTGCGCACCATCGCCCATCTGCGGCCCAGGTCGAACCTGTTTTCCGCCGCCTTCCGGGTCCGGTCTGTGGCGGCCCACGCCATCCACTGCTTTTTCCAGGACCGGGGCTTCGTCTATGTCCATACCCCCATCATCACCGCCAGCGACTGCGAGGGCGCGGGGGAGATGTTCCAGGTGACCACCCTGGACGTGAACGACCCGCCCCGCACCCAGGACGGTCAGGTGGACTACAGCCAGGACTTCTTCGGCAAGCGGGCCAACCTGACGGTCTCCGGCCAGCTCAACGCGGAGAACTTCGCCATGGCCTTCGGCGACGTGTACACCTTCGGCCCCACCTTCCGGGCGGAGAACTCCAACACCCAGCGCCACGCCGCCGAGTTCTGGATGATCGAGCCAGAGATGGCGTTCTGCGACCTCCAGGGCGACATGGCGGTGGCAGAGGCCATGATTAAGCACATCATCCGCACTGTCATGGAGAAATGCCCCCAGGAGATGGCCTTTTTCAACAGCTTTGTGGATAAGGGCCTGATTGAGCGGCTGGAGCATGTGGCGTCCTCCGACTTCGGCCGTGTGACCTACACCGAGGCCGTGGAAATCCTCAAGAAGAACAACGACAAGTTCGATTATAAGGTGGAGTGGGGCTGCGACCTCCAGACCGAGCATGAGCGTTACCTCACCGAGCAGGTCTTCCAGCGCCCCGTGTTCGTCACCGACTACCCCAAGGAGATCAAGGCTTTCTACATGCGCCTGAACGACGACGGCAGGACCGTGGCCGCCACCGACTGCCTGGTGCCCGGCATTGGGGAGATCATCGGCGGCAGCCAGCGCGAGGAGCGCCTGGAGGTGCTGGAGGCGCGCATCAAGGAGCTGGGCATGAACCCCGAGGACTACTGGTGGTACTGCGACCTGCGGCGCTACGGCTCCTGCCGCCACGCCGGGTTCGGCCTGGGCTTTGAGCGGATGGTCATGTACCTGACCGGCATCAGCAACATCCGGGACGTGCTGCCCCACCCGCGCACAGTGGGGACGGCGGAGTTCTAAGCGATGGCCAGCGATTACTACAAGCCGTGCAGGGAGCTGGATACCTGCAACGAGCTCATTGAAAAATATTGGAAGACCCAGCAGTATGAAAAATGCTTCTCCGGCCACCTCTCCCTGGCAGAGCACGGGTATCCGCTGGCCGAGTGCCAGGTGGGATACTTCTATATGGAGGGCTGCGGCGTGGAGAAGGATCTGGAAAAGGCCCTCTACTGGACCGAGCGTGCGGCCCGCCACGGCGACTGGGACGGGCAGTGCAACCTGGCCTGGTTCTATGAGACCGGCACCGGCGTCCCGGCCGACCTGGAAAAGGCGAAGCACTGGTATCAGCAGGCGGCCCTGCAAGGGCATGAGATTGCCCACAAAAAATGCGTGGAGCTGGGCATCCCCCTGTACTAAGGAAAAGAAGCGAGGACATCCACATGAAAACACCCTTTGTGACCAAGCGGCAGCTCGACGCAATCACCGCCCAATACCCCACCCCCTTCCACCTCTACGACGAGCGGGGCCTCCGGTCCAACGCCCGCGCCCTGTACAAGGCCTTTGCCTGGAACCCGGGCTTCAAGGAGTATTTCGCCGTGAAGGCAACCCCCACCCCCGCCCTGCTGAAGCTGCTGAAGGATGAGGGCTGCGGGGCCGACTGCTCCAGCCTGACGGAGCTGATGCTGGCGGAGAAGTGCGGTTTCCGGGGGGAGGAGATCATGTTTTCCTCCAACAACACCCTGGCGGAGGAGTACCAGTTCGCCAGCCGCCTGGGGGCGGTGATCAACCTGGACGACCTCACCCATGTGGAATTTTTGGAGCAGTCCATCGGCCAGATCCCGGAGACCGTGTTCTGCCGCTACAACCCCGGCGGCGTGTTCACCCTGGGGGAGAGCGAGGAGGGGTTCCAGGTGATGGACACCCCCAGCGACGCCAAGTACGGCATGACCCGTCCCCAGATCGCCCAGGCGTTCCGGATGCTGAAGGCCAAGGGGGCCAAGCGGTTCGGCATCCACGCCTTTCTGGCCTCCAATACCATCTCAAACGAGTACTATCCCGAGCTGGCCGCGATCCTCTTCCGCCTGGCGGTGGAGCTGAAGGAGGAGACCGGCTGCCAGATCCAGTATATCAACCTCTCCGGCGGCATCGGCATCCCCTACCTCCCGGAGCAGGAGGCCAACGACATCGCCGTCATCGGTGAGGGCGTGCGCCGGAAGTTCGAGGAGATCCTGGTTCCGGCCGGCATGGGGGACGTGCAGCTGCTCAGTGAGCTGGGCCGGTTTATGACCGGGCCCTACGGCTGCCTCGTGACCCGTGTGCTCCACTTCAAGCACATCTACAAGGAGTATGTAGGGGTGGACGCCTGCGCGGCGGATCTGATGCGCCCGGCGGTTTATGGGGCGTACCACCACATCACGGTGGCGGGCAAGGAGGACGCCCCCTGCGTCCGCCAGTACGACGTCACCGGCTCCCTGTGTGAGAACTGCGACAAGTTCGCCGTGGACCGGATGCTGCCGGAGATCGAGCGGGGCGACCTGCTGGTCATCCACGACACCGGGGCCCACGGCCACGCCATGGGGTACAACTATAACGGCAAGCTCCGCTCCGCCGAGCTGCTGCTGCGGGAGGACGGGAGCGTCCAGCTCATCCGCCGGGCGGAGACGCCGGAGGATTACTTCGCGACGGCGGTCTGGTAATCCGGTAATCATTCTTTTTCTTGAAAGAAAAAGAATCAAAAAGAACGGGTAAGGCCCGGCACACAAACGCGTGCCGGGCCTGTTTCTGCTGTCCGGATCAGTCTAAATAGCTTCTGTCGAAGCCGTAGGGGAGGAGCTCCTTGAGCGTCAGCTCCAGGGTCTCGCCCTTGTTGTTGACCAGGATGACCTCCAGCTCCGGGGCGAACTCCTGGAGTACCTGGCGGCATACGCCGCAGGGGGCGGTAAACCGCTCGGTGTCGGCGGCGATGGCAATGCGGGTAAATTTCAAGTGCCCCTCGCTGACGGCCTTGAATACGGCGGTGCGCTCGGCGCAGTTGGTGGGGGTGTACCCGGCGTTCTCAATATTGCAGCCGGTGTAGACGGTTCCGTCGTCGCACTCCAGGGCCGCTCCCACAGGGAAATGGGAGTAGGGGACGTAGGCCATTTTCAGCATACCGACGGCCTTCTGGCAGAGCTCCTGTTTAGTTGTCATGTCTCTTATCCTTTCTATTTATCGTTTGTCGCAGAATTCGATCTCCACTGTCCAGCCGCAGTTGGGACAGTGGTGGTAGGGGGTCATGGTAAACGACTCCCAGTTCCGGCCCAGCAGCTCTTTCCCACATTGGGGACAGCGGTAGAGCCGGTTGATCCACAGCGCGCCTGCAAACCCCGCCATTGCACCGGCGATCATCACTACCGGAACAAGCTCCGGCGCCACCGCGGCGATGGGGATACTGCCTATTAGCAGGGTGATACCGCCATAATAGAGCAGCGCCGCAAAAAAGCGTGACCGCTTGGATATCCGCAGCTTCACTGCAATCCCCCCTGTCAAGTTTTCTTTCAACGAGGAAGAGGACACGCTTGCGATGTCCTTACGCACCATTATGTACCAAAGCGGGCCAATTTGCAAGTGCGGCAAAAGAAAAATTGTGCCCAGGCGGCATAGGACAACGTACCGGCGCGATAGACTGGAGGCAGAGCCCGCAGCGCGGGCAGGGGAGGCGCGGCATGAGACGGTTTTTCGCGGTTTTACTGGCGGCGGGTTTGGCGGTCCTGCCGGGGTGCGGCGGGACGGGCCGGACGGTCAGCATCGAGGGCTCCACCGCCATGGTTCTGGTGGCGGAGGCCCTGCGGGAGGGGTTTGCGGAGCGGGAGCCGGGGGTGGCGGTCAACTGCTCCGGCACGGGCTCCGGGGCCGGCATTGAGGCGGCTGTCAGCGGCCGGTGCGACATCGGCCTGTCCAGCCGCGCCCTGCGGGACGCTGAGCTGGCCCGGGGGGCCCAGGTCCATCTGATCGCCCTGGACGGGGTGGCGGTGATTGTCCATCCGTCCAACCCGGTTGCCGGTCTGGCAGGGACGGAGCTGACCCGGCTGTTCACCGGGGAGGTGTCCAACTGGTCCGAGCTGGGCGGACTGGACGCCCCCGTCGCAGCCTATGGCCGGGAGGCGGGCTCCGGCACCCGGGACGCCTTTGAAGCGGCCATCGGTGCGGCGGGCCGGTGCATCTATACCAACGAGTACAGCTCCACCGGCGATGTGGTGGGCAACGTCGCCGCCAACCCCAACGCTGTCGGCTATGCCTCCCTGGCCGCGATCAGCGGGAGCGTTGCCGCCTTGGAGATCGACGGTGTGACATGCACCACAGCCTCGGTCCGGGACGGCAGCTACCGGATCAGCCGCCCCTTCCTCCTGGTGACAAGGGCGGGCGCACCCCTCTCGCCGGAGGCGCAAGCCTTCCTGGACTACGCCCGCAGCGCCGGTGCAGCGGCGGTGATCGGAAAAGCCGGCGCGGTACCCATTCGTTCCTTTGAATAAAGAGAAAATCAAAATCATGAAAGGGGTTGATCGCATGGCCCGGCGGCCCGGCGAGTACGCCATGAAAACGCTCTTTTTGATTTGCGGCCTGACGGCGGTGGCCTTTGTATTGCTGATTACGGGATACCTGGTGCTTTCCGGGCTGCCTGCCATCCGGGAAATTGGCCTGGCAGACTTCCTCCTGGGGGACACCTGGGATGCCGCCAATCCGGAGGCCCCCCGCTTCGGCATCCTGCCGCTGCTGCTCACCTCCGTCTACGGCGCGGCCGGGGCCACAGCCATCGGCGTGCCGCTGGGCTTTCTGACCGCCCTGTTTCTGGCAAAGGCGGCTCCGCCGTGGCTGGCGCGGCTGGTACGCCCTGCCGTGGGGGTGCTGGCGGGAATCCCGTCGGTGGTATATGGGCTGGTGGGGATGTGCGTGCTGCTGCCGCTGCTGCGGGAGCGGCTGGGCCTGCCCGCCGGGGACAGCCTGCTGGCGGCGATCCTCATGCTGGCGGTCCTGATTTTACCCACCGTCATCTCCGTGTCGGAAACTGCCCTGGAGGCGGTGCCCCGGGAGATCGAGGAGGCCAGCCTGGCCCTGGGGGCCACGCCGGTGGAGACCTATTTCCGCGTCACCGCCCCGGCTGCCGGCAGCGGCGTGGCGGCGGCTGTCGCATTGGGCGTGGGCCGGGCCATCGGGGAGGCCATGGCGATCCTCATGGTGGCGGGGAATGTGGCGAATATGCCCGCCCTCCTGGGCAGTGTGCGCTTTCTCACCACCGGGATTGCCATGGAGCTGGCCTATGCTCCCGCCGGCTCCCTCCAGCAGCAGGCACTTCTCTCCATCGGCCTGGTGCTGTTCCTGTTCGTGCTGCTGGTCAACGTCCTGCTGAGCCTTGCGCTCAAGCGGGGAAGGGAGGGGGATTGATGCGCGCCGCCCTCCCGCCGGGCCGCCGCCTCCGCAACGCGCTGGCCCGGCTGCTGCTCTGGCTCAGCGCCGCCGCTGCCTGCGCGCTGCTGCTGTTGATTGCCGGCTATATTTTTTTCCGGGGTGCGCCCGGCGTGAGTCTGGAGCTGCTGACAGGCCGGGACAGCGTCCTGGAGGGCACGGTGGGTATCCTGCCCAGCATCCTGAACACGCTGTACGTGATCGCCGCCTCCCTGGCGATTGTGGCGCCGGTGGGCGTGGGCGCGGCCATCTATCTGACAGAGTATGCCAAAAACCGCCGTCTGGCCGGGGCCATCGAGTTTGCCGCCGAAACCCTGGCGGGTATCCCCTCCATCCTCTATGCCATGATGGGAACCATGGTGTTCTGCACGGCGTTAGGCTTGCAGAGGACCCTGCTGGCGGGCTCCCTCACCCTGGCGGTGATGACGCTGCCCACCGTTATCCGCACCACCCAGGAGAGCCTGAAGGCGGTCCCCCGCTCCTATCGGGAGGGGGCGTTGGGGCTGGGCGCGGGCCAGTGGCGCGCCATCCGCACCGTGGTGCTGCCCGCATCCCTGGACGGCATTGTCACCGGATGCATCCTGGCTGTCGGGCGGGTGGTGGGGGAGAGCGCGGTCCTCATGTACACTGCGGGCCTCTCCACCGCCATGCAGGACTTCAGCAATATCCAGGGCCTCATGCGTGCCTCCGGCGCGACCCTCACCGTGGCCCTGTATGTCTACGCCAAGGAGCGTTCCGACTTTGCCGCCGCCTTCTCCGTTGCCACCGTCCTGCTGGTCCTGACCGCCCTGCTGAACCTGACGGCGTTTCTCATCGGGCGGCGGGCCCCCCGCCGGGAGGGAGGCGGCCATGGCTGAGCGCATCATCCTCTCCGCCCGGGAGCTGGATTTCCACTACGGCCATACCCAGGTCCTCCGGCATATCTCCCTGGACATCCCCGTCAATCAGGTGACGGCCCTCATCGGCCCCTCCGGGTGCGGGAAGACCACCTTCCTGCGGGCCATCAACCGGATGAACGACCTGGTTGCGGGGGCCCGGGCCAGCGGCTCGCTGACCTTCCACGGCAGGGAGATCTACAGCCCCGATCAGGATGTGATCGACCTGCGCCGCCGGATCGGCATGGTGTTCCAGAAGCCCAACCCCTTCCCCATGTCCATCTATGACAACGTGGCCTACGGCCCCCGGACCCACGGCGTGCGGGGCCGGGAGCGGCTGGACGGGGTGGTGGAGCGGGCCCTGCGGGCCGCCGCCATCTGGGATGAGGTGAAGGACCGGCTGAAGCGGAACGCCCTGGGCCTCTCCGGCGGGCAGCAGCAGCGGCTGTGTATCGCCAGGGCCCTGGCGGTGGTCCTGCATGAGCCGGCACTGTCCGTTGGTCTCCTGGGCCATCTCCCGGCGCACCGTCTCCATGTGGC
>JAAWKB010000092.1 GCA_022797115.1 Oscillospiraceae bacterium | reverse complement strand
CGGAGGGTGCCGAGGCTTTTGGAGAAGGGGTAGAACTCAGCTCCGCCGCCCACCATCTTGAGCTCGGTGCCGGGGAGCACGAGGAGGTCGGCATCGCTGACATGGATGGGCTGGCCGTTCCGGAACGCGCCGCCCCCCCGCCGGGCGGAGAACAGCTCGTTCCGGAAGGGGTCGTATACCACACCGTACTCCACCGCGCCATCCTTTGCCAGGGCCACGGAGATGGCGCTCTGGCGCAGATCCCGGACAAAATTGGTGGTGCCGTCAATGGGGTCCACAATAAAGGCCCAGCCCCGGCTGGGGTCGGCGTTCTCCGCCTCCTCCTCACCGAAAAAGATGGCCCCCGGCGCCAACGGCGGCAGCTTCTCCTTCAGGAAACGCTCTACTGCCAAATCATACTCCGTCACCAGGTCGGCGGCGGAGGTTTTTTCATGGGTTTGGGACGCCACGTCCCTGGCGGACAGGATAATTTCCCCCGCCTGCCGTACAATGGCGATCATCTGGTCCAGCATGGGTCGCACCCTCCTTCTGTGACGCTGTGCTCAAAGCAGCGTCCACTCAAAATCCTCCCAGAGGAGGCGGCTGCCCACGTCGGTTCCATCGGGCAGCAGGAACATTGCCACCTGGTTCTCCACGCCGCTGTCGCTGATCAGGTAAGCATAATCCCCGTTGATGGTTTGTACCGTGTACTTGACAGGCTCCATATTGATCCCCTCCGGTTTTGATTTCATGAAACAGTGCGAGTATAGCACAATTCCCTTGATTTTACAAGGAGGTTTCTTGCACGAGCTCTCGGAAATGAAATCCAATTATTGATCCCTTTTATCGTCCTAATTCTTTAACATACAACCGGCCTGTTCCATTCCCAAAATTAACAATATCCTTGAGATAACGATACCCATATTTTTCGTACAAGCCAATATGTTCTGACGGGATATATGTTCTGGTAAAACCAGTATCCTTTGCATATACATTTGCAAAATTAATGAGCTTTTCGCTAATTCTATGTCCGCGATATTCTTCTGTCACAAACACGCTTGAAATCCATGGATATATTTCAGGTAATGGATAATAATCTGCTTTCATGATAGAAGCCATACCAACAATTTGACCATCCGCCATTGCCACAAATACAGTTTCCCAATCGGTAAATTCCCATGTGCGAAGCACCCATAACATATGCTCTTTTACTTCTTCCCAAGAAAAGTTTTCAACAAAACGCATGAGCTTGTCTGCCAAATCGGTATCTCTATCGACTTTCCTTATCTCTAATGTATCCATGTTAAAATCTCTTTTAACAAAACCAAAGTGTTGCTCTACTCTCCTTACAGTGTCCCCAATTGTACTATTTTCCGTTCGTTCTATCCAGAAATAGTGACTGCTCTTGATATCATTATATCTTTTCTCATTGAGAGCTTTTAAGGTGGTATTACATGTCGCCTTTGCTTTTTCAATATCAGACGCACTGTTAATGAAATCACGAAACCCTTGATGGTCGGAACGACCACAGTACTCATCAATTAAATTTGATGGTTCTTTTATCAAAAACACTATCCGGGAGGTTTCCGTATATTTTTCAGCTTCTTCCACTGTCAAATGGCAGTCGCACAATACAATTTTATTTTGTGAAAGACGAATCAAATCCAACAGGACAAAATCCAACTGTTCTCTTGTGTTATCAATCAGCCATTCCTTATATTCCTCTACAGTACGCCCGAAAAACGCATCTGCATCGTTAAAAACTTTATTCATGGATGGTTGGAAAGTAGGATTAGAAATTTTTTGATGGTGGGAGAACCGCTCATCAATATCATAAACGAATACATTGTGCCGTTTGGCCAGCTCCCGTGAAATGGATGTCTTTCCGCCACAAGGTGTTCCAGATATGAAGTAAACATTTTTTAAATATTCTTTGATTACATTATCTTGAAATATCATGACAAGATCTCCTCTATTAAATAGTTTTCGTGTCCTGATTGTACATAAAACTATTTAACACAGTTCTATGTACTTAGATATTTCTTAATCGTAAGAATGCGGCCATTTTCTTCACCTCCCCTAAATTCCGGTTTATCATACCATGTTCTTCTCTCATTTACAATCATAAAAATGGGGCATGACAATCGCCATGCCCCATTTTATGATTGTATTGCCCTCTATGCAAAGTGTTTTCATACGCTCTGTCAGCAATATTGGTCCCGGCGGGAGCGGATCTGCCCGGCCAGCGGGACGATGTCGTACTACTCCGCTTGATGCGCCGCGATACAGCGGCGCGCATCCTCCACCGCGTCCGGCTCCAGCAGCAGGGACATGCCGCACGAGAGCTTGCCCTGGATGGCCCGGGGCGCGGGGGCGATGCGGTTTTTTACCCCCGCGTCCGTCAGCAGCTCGTGGAGCGCAAGGCCCTGCTCATAGTTGGCAAAGAGGATGTACCAGCGCAGGCCGCCCTCATCCATTGAGCAGCTCGATAAATGCGCCGATGCGGGTGCGCAGCTGCTCCGCGTCGGTATCGGCGTAGTCGGTCTCCAGGCTCAGCACCGGCACACCGGCCTCCTTCAGCGCACGGGAGACGGAGTATTTCTCCGTGTCGTACAGGCAGCAGAACTTCAGGCTGCAATCGATCACGCCGTCCACATGGTACTCCTTGACCATGCGCAGGATATCGTCAATCCGCCCGGTGTTGGGGGTGAAGCAGGCGCAGTTGGTCTTCATATACCGCTGGCTGAGGGCCATAAACTGCCCGTCCAGGGTGGTCTGGGTCTCGTCAACCAGGTTCTCAAAGTAGCGGGTGCCGGTACACATCTCCTCGCAGACCACCGCCGCGCCGCTGGTCTCGATGATATTGTGGAGCTTCCAGTTGGGCACGGCCAGGGGCGTGCCTGTGACCAGGATGCGCTTCGTCCCGGCAGGTACCACGCTCACGCCGTCCGCAATGCGCTGCTCCAGCTCGCCGGCCAGCTTGTTGCACATCTGGGCGCAGCGGACAGGGTCGTCAAAGAAGGAGATCTGCATCATCAGCAGCGCGTCCCGCCCGGAGATGGGCAGGCAGGTGGACTTGCGGCAGTTGTAGACCCGGGCCAGGGCCTTGCGCTTCTCGTTGATGATGTGGATGGCCTCGTTCAGCTTCTCCACGGTGATGGTGTTGCCGGTGAATTCCTCCACCTTTTTCGCAAATTCGGCAATCTCATCCTTCCACTTGAGGATGTCCTTCTCCCGCTTCATCTGGGGCACGTCCATGACGTACAGGGGCACATCCTCACCGAGGATCTCATAGGCTTTCTTCTTGCCGTCGCAGGTGGTCTCGCCCACGTACATGTCCGCAATGCGGAAGAAGGGGCAGGTCCGGCCCAGCCGCGCGCCAACGCTGGCCTTGATGAGGGGGCAGGTGCTCTTCGGGAGCACGGCCTCGCCGCCGGGCACCCAGAACTGGCTGCCGCCGCACAGGCCGGTAACGATGCCGTTTGCCGCCACGACCACCTCGTCCGGCACATAGACACAGAACGTGCCGAAGACCTTGCGGCCCTTCTTCTGCTCCTCGATGAGCTCCTTGGGCCGGATGCCGTGGACCTCCGAGATCACCAGATCCCAGAAATCCATCCCCTTGGGCCGGTTCTCCTGGGTCAGGAACACATCCCCCACAGCGGTGGGCAGCACCTGGCACAGCAGGTCGTGGTTCTCCAGGTCCATCCCTAGGTCCTTCCACATGCTCACATAATCTGACATTTCATTTTCCTCCATCTATCTATGTAGTTGATCATCCGTTACTTCTGGATGGCGGCGGCGCTGAGCGCCGCGCCCACTGCCCCGGCGTAACGGCCATCCTCCGCCGTGCGCACCTCGCGGCCCAGGGCGGCGGACAGGGACTGGCGCAGGTAGGGGTAGCCGCACAGCCCGCCGGTCAGGCAGACGGCCTCCTGCCCGGCGGACATGCGCCCGGCCTGGGAGGCTACCTTTTTCACAATAGAGTCCACCACCGCGAAGGCAATATTTTCCCGCTTTTCCCCCCGGCCAATGAGGCTGATGACCTCCGATTCGGCAAAGACGGTACACATGGAGCTGATGCTGGCGCCGCCGCCCTGGGCGGCCATCTGGCAGAGCTCCTCCGGCCGGACGGCCAGGGTGTTGGCCATGATCTCCAAAAACCGCCCTGTCCCGGCGGAGCACTTGTCATTCATGAGGAAATCGCTGACCGCGCCCTGCTGGATCTGGATAATCTTCGTATCCTGGCCGCCGATGTCGATCACCGTCAGGCAGGATTCCCCGTAGACATGGCACGCGCCCCGGCCGTGGCAGGTGATCTCGGTGACGCACTTGTCCGCGTAGGGCACCGATACCCGGCCGTAACCGGTGGCCACCACCGCCGCGTCCTCCAGGGGGAACCCCTCTGATTCCAGGCGGCGGCGGATTTCCTCCGCCGTGTCCACGCTGCTCCAGCCCGTGGGCTGCAAGAGCCGGAACTGGATCTGCCGCTCCCCGTCCATGACGACGGTCTTGGCGCAGGTGGAGCCGATGTCGATGCCAATTAAATACCGTATCATCTGCTCACCCCTCCGCCAGCTCCCGCACCGCCCGGATGGCCGCGTCCACCTCGTCCTCCGTGTTGAACCAGGAGAAGCTGAAGCGTACCGCGCCCCGGTCCGTGGTGCCCAGGGCCTCATGCATCCGCGGGGCGCAGTGGGCCCCCGGACGGGTGGCGATGCCGTAGGACTCGCTGAGCTCATCGGAGACGGCGGCGGAGTCGTAGTCCCGGATGTTCAGCGTGACAATGGCGCTGCGCCGCGCCTGGGAGAAGTCGCCATAGACGGTCACGCCCTCCGTGGCGGAGACCGCCCGGTAAAAGCGGTCCATCAGGGCGCGCTCCTTCTCCTCGATGGCCGCGACGCCCACCTCGCTGATAAAGTCCAGCGCCGCCGACAGGCCCGCGATGCCGTGGCTGTTGAGGGTGCCCGCCTCCAGGCGGGTGGGGTACTCCTGGGGCTGATGCCGGTCATAGGAGTGAACGCCGGAGCCGCCCACCTTCCATGGGGCAATCTCCACCCCGGGCCGGATGCAGAGGCCGCCGGTACCCTGGGGGCCCATGAGGCCCTTGTGCCCGGTGAAGCAGAGCACATCAATGTGCATGGCCTCCATGTCAATGGGGATGGCCCCTGCCGTCTGGGAGGCGTCTACCACCAGCAGCGCCCCCTGCCGGTGGGCGGTCCCGCCGATGCGGGCGAGATCCAGTACATTGCCTGTCAGGTTGGAGGCGTGGGTGCAGACCACGGCCCGGGTTTGGGGGCCCACAAGGCGCTCAAACGCCCCGTAGTCCACCCGCCCCAGCCTGTCCGCCGGGACAATCCCCAGCGTTACGCCCCGTTCCTCCTCCAGCCGGTACAGAGGCCGCAGGACTGAGTTGTGCTCACAGTCCGTGGTGACAGCATGATCCCCCGGGCGGAGGATGCCGTTTATCGCTAGATTGAGCGCCTCCGTGGAGTTGGCCGTAAACACCACATGGTCCGGCCGGGGGCAGCCGAAGAGCTTGGCCAGCTTGACCCGGGCGGCGTAGACGGCCCGGGACGCCTCCAGCGCGCCGCCGTGGGCCCCCCGGGCGGCGTTGCCCATGGCGGTCATGGCGCGGACCACCGCGTCCATGACCTGGGGCGGCTTATGCAGCGTAGTCGCCGCGTTGTCTAAGTAGATCATCACTCAAAGCCTCTCTAAAAACGCCCCCAGGCGGGTGGAGAGCTGGCCCCGGTCGCTCTGGGAGTAGTCCGTCTCCAGGGCCATGTAGGGCACGCCCAGCCCCCGCATCAGCTCCTGCATCCCGTGGGACTCAATGCTGTAGGTGGCGCAGGCCTGCAAATCCACCTCTACCACGCCGTCCACCTGGAATTCCCGGACCAGGCGTTTCAGATGCTCCTTTCGCTTTTCATTGGGGGAGAGCACTGCGCAGCCAATCTCCAGATACCGCGCGGCGATAGCGGCCACAATGTCCTCCGCTTCGCTGTCCACCATCTGATAGGCGGCCTTGATGCCGCTGCAATTCTCAAAGCAGACCACCGCGCCGCCGTTTTCCTCGATCACGCCCACCGTCTTCTCCAGCACGCCGCCGATGGGGCAGCCAGTGACCAGGATGCGCTTCGCCCCGGGCGGGACAGGCCGCTCCCCGGCGGAGTAAGCCGCCAGGACGTCCTCCCGCAGCCGCTCCAGCCCGGCGGTCTTCTCCGCCTGGTCAAAGAGGAAACCGGAGCCCTCCAGGGTTTTGTACAGGCCCAGCCCGCTGATGGGCGGGGGCGTACGCTGCTGCACCTCCATGAGCGCCAGCCGGGCCCGCCGCTCCGCGTTGCGCTGGCGGGCCGCCTCCCGCAGGGCCGCGTCTGTGATGCCCACGCCAAAGCGGTCCTCCAGGAAGGCGATGAACCGGCGCAGCTCCGCCGTCCAGCCTGCCAGCGCACCGCCGTCCAGGCCCTGGGGCAGATGGAGGGTGTAGACCGGCTTCAGGCCGCCCAGCAGCTCGTACATCTTTTTCTTGCCGTCACAGGTGGTCTCCCCCACGATGAGGTCGGAAAAATAGGTGTAGGGACACTTGTCTGTGAGGGCAAAGCCGTAGCTGGACTTGATGAGGGGGCAGAGGTTTTTCGGCAGGTGCGCCTCGGCGGCGGGTATGGTCTCATCGCTCATGCCGCACAGGCTCACGCTGAGGAACCCGGCCGCATCCAGGATCTCCAGGGGCGTGAAGGTGCAGAAGATGCCGGCCACCCGGCCGCCCGCCTCCTTCACCTTCTTCACTTTCAGGAAACCGTTTTGGCGCGCCTCGCCAAACTCCGCAAACTTTTCAGGTAGTTCGTATCCCATTCCTACACCTCCAGCACCTGCATGGCCGACCAGGCCAGCCCCGCCTCCCGCAGCGCGTCCGTCAGCTGCGCCTCCGCCTCCGGGGGCGCTTTCCACGCCAGCCCGCAGCCCGCCGTGATCTCCCGGGGCACGGGGATGATCCGGCCAGGGAGCTGGCGGGCCAGGCAGAAGCTCTCCGCCTCCATGGCCGCGGCGGTTGTGGCAAAGGTGACGATCAGAGCCGGTTTCTTCTCCCGCATATCAGGGGTTGACCACCAGGTCCGCGCCTGCCAGCTTTTCCACGATGGTATACATGTTGGTGATCTCGCCCACCTGCAGTTTCTCCGTCAGGCCATAGAAATCCAGACAGGTGCCGCAGGTCATGATCTCCACGCCCTGGGCCTCCAGGCTCTTCAGGTCCTCCAGGGAGGCGGAGCCCTCGCAGGTCAGGGCCGCGCCGCCGTTGTAGAAGAGGATGGTTTTGGGCAGCACGTCCTGCTGGCCCAGGGCGTAGAGGAAACCCTTGAGAAGGGTCTTGCCCAGCTTCTCCGCACCGCCGCCCATCTGGTCGGAGCTCACGGCAACCACAAGGTTTTTCTCCCGGCCGCTGGGGATGATGCACGCGGTGGGCTCATTGCCGGCAATCTGGGCTGCGCCCTCGCCCACGGTCATAGTGACCCGGAACTGGTTCTCGCCCAGCTTCTCGCTCTTCACGCCATAGCCCTTCTGGTTGGCCATCTTGGTCAGGTTCTGCACAGAGATCTCGTTGTCCACCAGGGTCTCCACCACGCCGCCCTGGGCGCCCAGCTCCTTGATGGCGTCTTTGGTCTTTACCACGGGGATTGGGCAGGTATCGCCCATTGCATTGACTTGAAGCATCTTCTTTCTCCTCCTTAAAATGTTCCCTTCTTTTCTTTGCGGACAAAGAAAAGAAGCAAAAAAGCTTGCGCAAACGTGCTGTTGGATTCTGTTTCTTCCCAAGAAAAAATGATTACCGGCTGATATCGTTCGTCACCAGGATTTCCGTCTCCCGGCGTTCCACGATCTCCCCCACAATGGCTGCCGGCGCGCCGGCAG
>JAAWKB010000091.1 GCA_022797115.1 Oscillospiraceae bacterium | reverse complement strand
ATCTGAGATTGTCCATGCTTGATAACTCTTCTTTTCGCTCATTTTCATCACCCTTGAGCATTATACCTCAGACGCCTTTATTTTGGGATAGGCTCTAAGGCCAATCAGCCGGTTTTGCTGCCCTGCTGCTGCCTGTTCGCCCTGCTGTCGGCGGCATTGTGGTCCGTGCGGGGCGGCGGCTGGGCGGCAGTGGCGGGGATCGCCCTCATGGGCATCGCCGCATGGCGGACCTGGGACCGGCTGGGGCTGGCCGTCCTGCTGATTCGGCGGCGGATCTGGACCGGGTCCAGTGGGCCGGGGGTCCGCATGTCCGCCTTGGAATTTGAGGCGGCACAGCAGGCCCTGCTGCCCGCCCTGCTCCTGCTGGCCGCCGCCCTGGCCCTGTGGCTGGGCTGGGTGGTGATCTGGGCCAGGGGGTGGTATCTGGCGGCGGCGATTGTCACCCTGCCCCTGCTGCCCGCTATCCTGGCCGGGATCCTGCCGGATTGGACTGGCCTGATGGCCGGGGCCGCCGGGTGGATTTCCCTGCTGCTGACCGCCCTCTACGATAAGCAGGATACGGTCCGGCTGGCCCGGGGGACATTGGTGAGCGTGGCCGGGAGCGTAACGCTGCTGTGGCTGCTGACCGCCGCCCTGCCCCGGGGGAGCTATGAGCGGCCCCAGTGGGCCACCGGCGGCCGGCAGTTTGTGCTCTCCGCCGTGTCGGACGGCCTGGAGCGCATCCCCGGGTGGTACGAGGCCCCTGGCAGCTTGATTCTGGATACCGGGGGGAGGCCCGGCGGTACCAGACCCAGCATCGGGGGTGTCGGGCCCGGCAGGGAGAAGGGCATCTCCGTAGTCAGCGGGCGGCTGGATCTGCTGAGTGCAGGCCCCCGGCGATATAAGGGGCAGGCCATGCTGGTGGTCCATACCAACCAGCCGGACCCGGAGGGGAGCCTGTATCTCCTGGGCGGCACGGCGGCGGAGTACACCGGCGAGAGCTGGGAGGAGGCTTCGGTTGTGCCAGACTACTCCATCCTCGACAGCCTCTCCTACACACCCCCAGCCAGTGAGGGTTATGTCATTCTGCCGGAGCTGTTCCCTGACCTGACCGCCGGGAATGTGCCGGCCTACCTCTTGAAAATCCGGAATGTGACCGGCGGCGGCATGGCCTTCGCCCCTTACCGCCCGGCAGAGGCTGTGCCTACAGACCCAGGGCGGGACTATGCCATTGCCTACCGCCCCGGCGGCCCGGCGGACAGCTTCTACCCCCTGGAGGGGCGGGCAAAGCTGGAGGAGACGCTATACCGGGATTTTGTCTACCAGCAGTACCTGTCTGTTCCGGAGAGGACAGAAGCGGTCCTCTCCCCTCTGGCAGAGGCGCTTCAGCAAGAGGTGATTACGATAGAGGCGGGGATGCCCCCGGAATTTTTGGAGGACGTGTCCGCCGCCCAGCGGACGGCCCAGTATCTGGCGAAGCAGGCGGTGTATGACCTGGATGTCCCAGCCATGGAGCGGGGCGGCGACTTTGTGGAGCATTTCCTGGCGGAGGGCCGGGGCTACTGCGTCCACTTCGCCACAGCCGGGGCCATGCTGCTGCGGATGCAGGGCATCCCCGCCCGGTATGCCAGCGGCTATGTGGCCCATCTGGATGCCAGCGGCTATGGGGAGGTACTTGACAGCAACGCCCACGCTTGGGTAGAGATCTATTTGGATGGCTACGGCTGGTACCCGGTGGAGATGACCCCGCCCTCCGGCGGCGGTGGCGGGGAGCGGCCGGAGGACGAGGGGAGCGCGCCTGCGGCTCCGGTTGCCCCGACCCCACAGGAGCCGGAACAGCCGGTGCAGGATGAGCCAGAGCAGCCGGAGCAGCCGGATGAGCAGGAGAAGCCCGCTCCCAAGCCGGAAAATAGCCAGGCGGAGGAAAGCCCGGTCCAGGTGCAGGAGCCTGTCGACCTCACCTGGCTCTGGTATACCGTTCTGGCCCTGGCGGTTCTGTCCAGCCCCTATGCCGTCTACCGTCTGGCACTGCTTCGGCGGCAGAAGATTCGGGAGCTGGCGGACACCAACCGCTCCGTGATCGCGGCCTATGGCCGCTACCGCCGCCTGATGGCCTGGGGCTGCGGGGAGGACCCGGAGCTGGAGGCGTTGGCCCGCAAGGCCAAGTTCAGCCAGCATAAGCTGGACGCCCAGGAGCGGTCTGCCGCCTGGGAACGGGTGGAGGCGCTCTCCCGGCAGGCCGGCGAGGCCCTGCCCGGCTGGAAACGTCGTATCCTGCGGCTTCTGCGGCCCCTGTTCTGAAATCTGGTACCGCTGCGGCCGGAAAGGGTGATTTCCCCCTTCCGGCCGCTTTTCCCCTTGCGTATAGAGTTGGTTTGGTATAGAATGGGAAAGACTATAACTGGCGCGAGGCCGCTGTATGGAGGGAACTGCCCATGAAGCTTGTGATTTTGGATGGGAACCGGGTCAACCCGGGCGATTTGAGCTGGGAGGGGTTTGAGGCGTTGGGGGAGCTGACGGTCTACGACCGCACGCCCTTGACGGACGGGGACGAGATCGTCCGCCGGATCGGGGACAGCGAGATCGTCCTGACCAACAAGACCCCCCTGTCCCGCAGCACCCTGGAGCAGTGCCCCGCCATCCGCTATATCGGCCTGCTGGCTACGGGCTATAACGTGGTGGATACTGCCGCCGCTCGGGAGCGGGGCATCCCCGTGTGCAACGTCCCCGGCTACGGCACCCAGTCCGTGGCCCAGTTTGCCATTGCCCTGCTGCTGGAGATCTGCTGCCGGGCGGGCCATCACGACCAGGCCGTCCACCAGGGCCGCTGGAGCGAGTGCCCGGACTACTGCTTCTGGGACTATCCCCTCATGGAGCTGGCGGGGAAAACCATGGGCATCATCGGCTACGGCAGCATCGGCCAGGCGGTGGGCGGCATCGCCGCCGCGCTGGGGATGGAGGTCATCGCCTACGGCCCCCACCCCTGGGCCGCAGGCTCCCGCCCGGCCCCCTATGTCCCCCTGGAGGAGCTCCTGGGCCGCAGCGATGTGGTCAGCCTCCACTGCCCCCTCTTCCCCGAGACAAGGGGCATCATCCGGCGGGAGACCATCGCCATGATGAAGGACGGCGCCATCCTCCTCAATAACAGCCGGGGCCCCCTGCTGGTGGAGCAGGACGTGGCCGATGCCCTCCGTACCGGCAAGCTGTACGCCGCAGGGGTGGACGTGATGGATGCGGAGCCCCCGCAGCCGGACAGTCCCCTGCTCACGGCGAAAAACTGCATCATTACCCCCCACATCAGCTGGGCCCCCCTGGAGGCCCGGCGGCGGCTGATAGGGATTGCGGTGGAGAACCTGCGGGCCTTTTTGGACGGCGCGCCGTCCAACGTAGTCAACCCCTGACGGGACCAATATCCGAGAGGAGGAACCTGCTTTGCTCAAATGGCTCAGACCGGTGGCGGACAGCTGGCCGGGGCGTTTTCTCAGGAACATTGTCCAGCGTTACTTCATCCATGACGTGGGCCGCCAGGGGGCGGCCCTGGCCTACTACCTGCTGTTTATGATCTTCCCCTTCCTGATCTTCCTCAGCAGCCTGCTGGGGCTGCTGAATCTGGATATCTCCAGCATGATCCGTTCCCTGCAAAACCTGCTGCCCTCCGGCGTGCTGGATGTGATCGAAACCTATTTTAACTATGTCAGCCAGACCTCCAGCACCGCAATGCTGTGGTTTGGCCTGGTGTTTACCATCTACTTCCCCATGCGGGCTGCGGACTGCCTGATGCACGCGGTGCGCCGGGCCTACCACCTGCCCCAGCCGAAAAACCAGGTATTCTATACGGCAAAGGTCCTGCTTTATACCGTCTTCCTGCTGGTCTCCATCTCCCTGGCCTTGGCTCTGGCTACGGTGGGGCGGCAGGTGTTGCAGTTTGCCGGGCGGTTTGTCGTGGTGCCGGAGGCGTTCATCGACCTGTGGAGCGACCTGCGGTTCGTTATCCTGGGCGGGGTCATGTTTGCGGCGGTGGGTCTGCTCTACGCTGCCGCCCAGGACGTCCGCCAGCCGGCCCGGAATGTGGTGCCCGGCGTACTGGCGGCCCTCATCGGGTGGATGGTGGTATCAGCGGCCTTCTCCTTCTATGTGGAGAACTTTGCCAATTATTCTGTGATCTACGGCGCTTTGGGTACAGTCATCGTCCTGATGATGTGGCTGAACCTGACGGCGGTGGTGCTCATCATGGGCGCGGAGGTCAACGGCGCGCTGCTGGCCATGCGCACCGAGGCCAGCTGACCGGCGCATCGATATCAATAGGGGGACGGCCCCCTTCTAAGGAGAAAAAACAGTATGAAAATCATCATCATCGGCAACGGCAAGGTGGGTTTCACCCTGGCCAAGCAGCTGAGTGTGGAAAACCATGAGCTGGTGCTGATCGACCACAACGCGGAGGCCCTGAAAAACGCAGACAGCGCCCTGGACATCCTGTGTACAGAGGGCAGCGGCGCGTCCATCCAGGTGCTCAAGGGGGCGGGCGTACGGGACGCGGAGCTGGTGGTGGCAGTGACGGGCTCCGACGAACTGAACATCGTCTGCTGCCTGATTGCCAAGAAGCTGGGGGCGCGGCATACCGTGGCCCGCATCCGTTCCCCGGAGTACTTCCGGGAGGCCAACCTTCTCAAGCGGGAGGTTGGCCTCAATATGATTATCAACCCCGAGTATGCCGCGGCCCAGGAAATCTCCCGGCTGCTGCGGGTCCCCTCCGCCTTCAGCGTGGAGACCTTTGCCCGGGGGCAGGTGGAGCTGATCGGTTTCCCGGTGATGGAGAGCGACGGCCTGGCGGGGATAAGCCTCTTTGAGTACAATAAGCGCCGCCCCAACGGGGTGCTCATGTGCGCCGCCATCCGCGGCGGGGAGGTCTACGTGCCCAACGGACGCTTTGTGCCCCAGGTGGGCGACAAGGCGTATGTGATCGGCTCCCAGGGGGAGGTTGTGAAGTTCTTTCACACCCTGGGCCGGGACAAGAACCGCATCCGCCAGATCACCGTGCTGGGCGGCAGCAAAATAGCCACCTATCTCACCTGGGCGGTGGAGAAGGTGGGGATGCGGGTGCGTATTGTGGAGCAGAACCACGCCAAGTGCCTAGCCCTGGCGGACAAGCTGCCGGACAGCATGATCCTTGAGGGCGACGGCACCGACAGCACGGTCATCGAGAGCGAGGGCCTGCTGGATACCGATGCATTCATTGCCCTGACCAACCGGGATGAGGAAAACCTGTTGATGGCGATGACCGCCCAGCGCCACGGCGTAAAGAAGGTGATCGCCAAGATGAGCCGGCCCAACTATATTGAGATGATGCGGGAGTCCGGGGTGGACAGCATCATCAGCCCCAAGGACATCACGGCCAATCAGATTTCCGCCTATGTGCGCGCCATGGCCCGCAGCCAGGGCAGCGCGGTGGAAAACCTGTACAAGCTCCTGGGCGGCGCCATTGAGGCGGTGGAGTTCACCGCCACCGCCACGACCAAATTTCTGGATACGCCCCTCAAGGACCTGCGGCTGAAGCCGGGGATGCTGGTAGCGGCCATTGCCCGGGAGGGTAAGACCGTCATTCCGGACGGCTCCACCAGTATCCGTGCCGGGGATAAGGTGATTGTCATGGCCAAGAGCCTGTTCCTCCAGGATCTGGACGAGATCCTGCAATAGGGGGGCGCAGAATGAATTACAAGCTGGTATTCCATATCCTGGGGCTGATTCTCCGGGTGGAGGCGGTGCTGATGCTGCCGGCCATGCTCATTGGGTACGCCACGGGAGGCGACGGTCCCGCCTTCCTGCTGGCGGGGGGGATTACGTTGACAGTGGGGCAGCTGCTGTGCCTGCTCCCCGGCAGGGGCGCGAAGATGCAGGCCCGGGACGGCTTTGCCGCTGTGGCCCTGAGCTGGATTGTCCTGTCCCTGTTTGGCGCGCTGCCCTACGTCTTCAGCGGTGTGCTGCCCAACTATGTAGACGCCGTGTTTGAAACGGTGTCCGGCTTCACCACCACCGGGGCTACTGTCTTCACCTTCATGGAGGGGCAGCCTTTGGGCGTGCTGTTCTGGCGGGCCCAGACCCAGTGGATGGGAGGCGTGGGGGTTCTGGTACTGGCCCTGGCGCTGGTGCCCAAGCTGGGGGAAGGCAGTGTGTTTTTGATGCGGGCGGAGTCCCCCGGCCCTATCAAGAGCAAGCTCACCCCCCGCATTGGCGACACGGCGAAAATCCTCTACAGCATCTATATTGGGCTGACGGTGGCGGAGGTGATCTGCCTGCGCATTGCCGGTATGCCCTGGTATGACGCGGTCATTCACGCCTTTACCACCATCTCCACCGGCGGTTTTTCCGTGAAAAACGCCAGCATTGCGGCTTACGGCAGTCTGGCGGTTGAATGGATTATCATTATTTTCATGTTCCTGTCCGGCATCAACTTTGCCCTGCTGTATTACGCCCTGTGCCGCAATTTCAAGGCGGTATTTGAGAGCGAGGAGCTGCGCTCCTACACTCTGGTAACAGTTGCAGCCTCGGGGCTGATTGTGATTAATCTGGTCTCCAACGCCTCCTGGGCTATGGATGCGCGGACCGTGACGGACAGCGTATTTCAGGTGGTGACGCTGATGACCACAACAGGGTATATGACCTACGACTATGTACTTTGGCCCACCTTTTCCCAGATGGTACTGGTAATGGTAATGTTTATCGGCGGGTGCGCCGGGTCCACGGCCGGCGGCCTCAAGCAGATCCGGGTGGTACTGCTCTTTAAGAATCTGCGCCGGGAGGTGCAGCGGATTCTGCATCCCCGGGTAGTCACCACCATCAAGAGCGACGGCGAACGGGTGGATGAGCCGATTCTCTCAGGGATTGCGCTGTTTTTCTTTGCGTATATGTTCCTGTTGCTGGCGGGGACGCTGGTAGTGGCCCTGGATGATGTGGGATTTACGGCGTCCTTCACCGCCTCGCTGACGTGCATCAGCAACGTTGGCCCAGCCTTTGATGTGCTGGGGCCCACGGGGAATTTCTTCTCCCTGTCCTCTTTGAGCAAGGTATTTTTGAGTGTGAACATGCTGCTGGGGCGGCTGGAGATTATGCCGCTGCTGCTGCTGCTGTTCCCGAGCTTGTGGAAAAGGAGATAATTGCTTCTATGGGGTAGCCTCGGGGGCTGCGCGCCCCCATACCCCGCGGTTACTTTTTATACGGACAAAAAGTAACCAAAAAGCCGCTGGGGGTACCCCAGGCCCCTTTTACGGGGGAGTTTACGGAGATTGGGTGGAGGGGTGATGATTGGGTGCCCCTGAATAGCCGGTACTTCTTCTGCCGCCCTGGTACTTGAAGAACTCCGGCCGTTAGGCCGCCAAAGGCGGCCTCAGGCTTAAGCCAGCAGAGCCGGCCCACAGCTGCCGCCCTGTTAAAGGGAGACTGCCCTGCAAGGGGCACGCGCCCGAACGGCAGTCACAGCTGTTCCAACACCAACAGCACTCCGACCCGTATCCCCTCCCGGAACCAGCCGTAGGACAGCTCCTCGGATATCTCGCCTTGGCTGTCTTGCAGCCTCTCCGCGGTTTCTTGGCCAATCAGCGGCTCTACCCGATCCCACAGATCTTGTTCCTTTTGGGTCAGTGCAAAGTATTCAGCTGTTGGTTTGTAACTTCCGGAGTAGTACTCTTTGTATAATTCTTTTAATAAATTCCGCATAGAAGTCCTCCTATTGGCATCAGTAAGTATAGTATACTTGAATTGCTTCTTGTAGTCGAGCACTACGTTTGAATTAATTCATGTATCTATGTTTTTATAATAAAATGGTTGATTATCTCAAAAAAGCCTTGATTTACGGGCATACACGCAGGATTTCAAGCTGAATTTACTACCAATTTACTACTTTTAAGGGAAAGAGCCTTGATATGCCGCCCGGAACCCTGCAAGCCCAAACACCAGCACACAGCATTGAGAAAGAATAAATGAAAACTGAATACGACGCAAACG
>JAAWKB010000090.1 GCA_022797115.1 Oscillospiraceae bacterium | reverse complement strand
AAGAAAGCTGTCAACTACATGGCTCTGCTTCAGTTTGCCTGCGCTGTTATTGTCTGGCGTAAACTCATTCGCATTCATCGCTAATTTCGGGATAGGCTCATAGTCCCGGTCTGCCACGATGGCCTGGTGGGCTGCGATGACCTGCTCTACCAGCTGGGTGTCCTCTGTGGTGAAGGTCAGACTCGCGTCCCGCAGCGTAACCTGGGCAACCTCATCCAGGTCGGGCACCCAGCGCTCCGCGCCGAAAATATCCATACGGGTCAAGGTACACAGGAGGACCGCCCCCGCACAGACGGCGGCCACGCCGGGCCAGCTGCGGCGGAACACCCGCAGGGACTTCTCCAGCAGCATGGATGCGGCGTAGTACCCCACAATCCCCGCTGCCGCCATGCACAGGCACATGGGGATCAGGTCGGCGTAGTACCCCTGCTGGAACAGCAGGGCCCACAGCAGCTCATACAGCAGCCGCCCCAAGACCAGGCCGCTGAGCAGGGCCACGCCGTAGCGGAACACTGGCCGCAGCCACCGGAAGGCCACCACATCCCCGGCGCTCTCGCTCTGCCGCTGGCGGTAGAACAGCCAGGACAGCGCCAGCAGGGCCAGGCCCACCAGGCCGTACAGGGCCACCGTCCCCATGCCGGTGAGATAGGACGTCCACTCGTTGCTGCTGAGCCGTTCGCTGACGGCATGGAACCGCTCATAGATCTGGATGAGCGGGGAGAGGAAGACGAAGTTCCCGGGGCCGTCAAAGCCCACGCCGATCAGGAACGTTTCCGCCAGACTGGCAACCAGGGCCTCCAGCAGGGTGGCCAGGAAGTTGAGCAGTACATAGAACACCGGCAGGACAAACACATGCCCGGTCAGCATGGCGCACAGCGAGGCCAGGCCGAAAAACAGCACTGACAGCAGCAGCACCGCCAACACCGTGTTGGCGACTGCCATCAGGTCAAAGAACCCCCAGAACAGGGCAATCAGGCACAGGAGCAGGCCCACCACTGCGAAGGGGACCAGTACCATGGCCAGCCCCGATAGGGTGTTGGTCACGAACAGGCACGCCCGGTCCACCGGCAGCGTGTGCATCATGCCCACGGAGCGGCTGTTGTACAGGTATCCCCACACTGCCATGGCGCACAGGATGGCGTATACAGCGACGAATCCAGGGGCAAATATGGTGACGCTCTGGTAGAGGACGTTGGTGAAGTCCTCCGGTGTGACGCTGCCGCCCGCCCGGCCTCCCAGCAGGGCCAGCAGGACATACAGGGGGATCATGGCCCCTGCCAGGGACACGCAGCCCCACAGGGGCCAGAACCGCCCCATGTTCTTCCGGAACAGGGTCCGGTTAAAGAATGATCTCTTTGACTGCATACTGCTCACCTCCCAGCTCATAGATAAAGATCTCCTCCAGACTCAGGGGCAGGGCCTCCAGCATCATCGGCTGGAACTGTTCCAGCCGGCCTGTGATGTCCTTGGCCGTACCGCGCACAATGTAGGTATACACCCGGCCCACGTGGGAGGTGTGGAGCACCTGCATCTGGGTGGGCAGGACCGGCACCTCGCCGGTGCGCCAGACGGCCTGGAGCTTGACAATGTTCTCCTGGAGGTCCGACAGGCTCCTCTCCAGCAGGACCTTCCCCTTGTTCATGATGCCTACGTGGTCGCACACATCCTCCAGCTCCCGCAGGTTGTGGGAGCTGACCAGCACGGTGGTGCCGTGCTCGCTGACGTCGCTCATCATCAGGCTCCACACCTGCCGGCGCATGACGGGGTCCAAGCCGTCCACAGGCTCGTCAAGGATCAGGTACTTGGGCCGGCAGCACATGGCCAGCCAGAAGGCGGCCTGCTTCTGCATCCCCTTGCTCATGCGGCGGATGGGGGATTTTTCCGGCAGGGCGAAGACATCCTTGAACTTCTCATAGCGGGCGGTGTCAAAGGCGGGGTAGAAGCCCTGGTAGAAGTGCATCATATCCCGGATGGTGGCGGAGGGGAAATAGTACCAATCGTCGGGGATGGCGGCCATCAGGGCCTTTTTCCCAGGGTTTTCATACACGCTCTCCCCCTCCACCAGGACCTGGCCGCCGTCGGGACGGTAGATGCCGGTAAGATGGCGGATGACGGTGGATTTGCCCGCGCCGTTGGGGCCTACCAGGCCGTATACCCCGCCGTCGGGCACTGTAATGTCCGTGCCGTCCAGGGCGCGAAAGCCGTCGAAGGTCTTGACCAGACTCTTTACCTCGATCATTGTCCCACCTCCTCGCTTATCAGCGCGATGATTTCGCTGTCCGGTACCCGCAGGTACCGCAGCTCTGCGATCAGCTCCCGGAGCTGGGCCAGCAGCTCCGTCCGCCTGACCTCGTCCGCCTCCCGGGTCTGGGAGGCAAAGCTCCCTTTACCAGGGACGGAGTAGATGAAGCCCTCCGCCTCCAGCTCCGCATAGGCCCGCTGGATGGTGTTGGGGTTGATGGCCAGGTCAACGGCCATAGAGCGGATGGAGGGCAGCTTCTCGTCGGGCTCCAGCGCCCCTGTGACGATCAGCCGCCGCAGGCCGTCCTTGATCTGGCCGTAGATGGGCCGGGAATCCCGGTAGTTCAGTGTCAGCAAACAGCTCCCCTCCTATCTTCGCAGCAGCAGTGCGCCGGCATAGATCAGGCTGAACATCCCAATAATGCCAAGCAGCAGCAAATAAATGGTATTCATGGCAGCGCCTCCCTGTCAACTGTACTAGTTTTAATAGTACAGTTACTATACAGGATTCCCCGCTCTGCCGCAAGGGAGGGCGGTATAAGAAAGTTTTAAGAATTTCTTACGGTGTGCATGAGGAAGGGCCCTCCGCCTGCCTGGGCGGAGGGCCCTTTCCGTCAGCGGGTCTGGCCGTTTCCGGTGACGACATATTTGTAGGAGCACAGCTCCTCCAGGCCCATGGGGCCCCTGGCGTGGAGCTTCTGGGTGGAGATGCCCATCTCGCACCCCAACCCGAACTCGCCGCCGTCGGTAAAGCGGGTGGAGGCGTTCCAGTACACCGCCGCGCTGTCCACCTGGGCGATGAACGCCGCCGCTGTGGCGGCGTTGGCTGTGACGATGGCGTCGCTGTGGCCGGTGGAATGGGCGGAGATGTGGGCGGCGGCAGCCTGTGGGCTGTCCACCACCGCCACGGCCAGGATATAGTCGAGAAACTCCGTGTGAAAGTCCGCCTCTCCAGCGGGGGTCCCGTCAATGACGGCGGCGGCCCGGCTGTCCAGGCGCAGCTCCACGGGGGCGAGCCCCTGGGCGGCGCGGTCCTCCACCAGCCGTTTTTTCAGCCGGGGCAGGAACTCCGCCGCCACGCCGGCATGGACCAGGCACACCTCCTCGGCGTTGCACACGCTGGGGCGGCTGGTCTTGGCGTTTTCGATGATGTCCAGGGCCATGCCCAGCTCCGCCTCCGCGTCCACGTAGACATGGCAGATGCCGGTGCCGGTCTGGATGCAGGGGACCAGGGCGTTCTCCACACAGGAGCGGATCAGCCCCGCGCCGCCCCGCGGGATCAGCAGGTCCACCAGCCCCACGGCGGTCATCAGCTCATGGGCGCTCTGGCGGGTGGTATCCTGGACAAGGCTTACCAGCTCCCGGGGCAGCTTCACGGCCTCCAGCCCCGCCCGCAGGGCCTCCGTAATGGCATTGGCGGAGCGGAACGCCTCCTTGCCTCCCCGGAGGACACACACGCTGCCGCTCTTGAGCGCCAGGGCGGCGGCATCGGAGGTGACGTTGGGGCGGCTCTCATAGATGATCGCCACCACCCCCATGGGGACCGCCACCTGGCGGATCACCAGGCCGTTGGGCCGCTCCACTGTGCGCAGCACCCGGCCCACCGGGTCCGGCAGGGCCGCCACCTGGCGCACCCCTTCCGCCATCCCGGCAATCCGCTCCTCCGTCAGCGCCAGCCGGTCCAGCAGCACCGCGCCGGTGTGGGCGGCCTCCAGGTCCTGGGCGTTGGCCGCGAGGATCTCGCCCCGCCGGGCCCAGAGGCTGTCCGCCATGGACAGAAGGGCCTCATTTTTGATATCCGTACTGGCCCCCATGAGCGCCGGACGCGCCGATCTGGCGGCCTTCAGGAGCTCCTGGGTCGTCATATGTGCGCTCCTCCCTTCTTCCCATAAAACCGGGTGCCCACCAGCTCCCCATCCGCAATGCGGTACAGGTCCGCCGGGCGGCTCCCGTTGGTAATAATCATGTCGCAGCCTGCGGCCATGCACAGCCCCGCCGCCTTCAGCTTTGTGACCATGCCGCCGGTGCCCAGGGCGCTGCCTGCGTCCCCCGCCAGGGCCATCAGCTCCGGCGTCAGCTCCCGGACCTCCGGCACCAGCTGCGCAGAGGGGTCCTTGCGGGGGTCGGCGGTGTACAGCCCCTCGATATCGCTCATCAGCACCAGCAGGTCCGCCTTGGCGTTCACCGCCACGATGGCCCCCAGGGTGTCGTTGTCCCCCACGGCGATCTCCGCCGTGGCAACGGTGTCATTCTCGTTGACAATGGGCAGGGCCCCCAGCTCCAGCAGGCGGAACAGGGTGTTCTGGAAATTCTCCCGCCGCTGGGCGTCCCGGGTGTCGTCCTTAGTCACCAGCATCTGGGCCACCGTATGGTGGTACTCCGAAAACAGTTTATCATAGCTATACATCAGCTCGCACTGGCCCACAGCGGCCAGCGCCTGCTTGGTGGGGATATCGGCGGGCTTGCCTGACATGTTCATCTTGCCCACGCCCATGGCGATGGCCCCGGAGGAAATCAGGATCAGCTCGTGCCCCGCGTTTTTCAGGTCGCTCATCACCTTGCACAGCAGCTCCACCCGCCGGATATTCAGCTTTCCCGTGGCATGGGTCAGGGTGGAGGTGCCCAGCTTGACAGCCATCCTCATATGTTCACGCTCCTCTCGTTCCTGCCAGTATACCACAGCAGGGCGGAAATTGGAATCGACAATCCAAACAGTTTCTGCTATACTGGCAGCACATTTTCAGTTTTTTTGCGTCATATCCAGCAGAAAGGAGGGATGCCCCATGGAGGACGCCCAGATTATCGATCTGTACTGGCAGCGGGACGAGGAGGCCATCCGGGCCACGGACGGGAAGTACGGCCCCTTCTGCCACCGGCTGGCCATGAACATCCTGCACAGTTTCCAGGACAGTGAGGAGTGCGTCAGCGACACATACAGCCGCTGCTGGGACACCATGCCGCCCCAGCGCCCCAACAGCCTGCGGGCCTATCTGGGGGCCATTGTCCGCAACCTTTCCATCAGCCGCTACCGCAGCGCCCATGCCCAGAAGCGGTCCGGCGGGATGGAGGTGCTGCTCAGCGAGCTGGAGGGGTGCGTGCCCGCGCCGGAGAGCGTCCAGCGCACGGTGGAGGCGGCGGAGCTCAGCGAGCTCATCAGCAGCTGGCTGGAGGGGCTGGGGGCGGAGGAACGGGCGCTGTTCATCCGCCGCTACTGGAACGGCGATGCGGTGAAAACATTGTCAGGGGAGCTGGGGGTGCGCCCCAACGCCCTGACCAAACGGCTGCTGCGGCTGCGGGAGTCCCTGCGGCTGACGCTGGAAAGGGAGGGGATCTCAGTATGAGCCAAAAAGCGGAAATCCTGTTTGACGCCATCACGGGCATCCGGGAGGATCTGGTGGAGGAGGCCCAGCGCCACATCTTCCGCCGCCGCGCCCGCTGGCGGCGGTACGGGGGCCTGGCCGCCTGCCTGGTCCTGGCGGCCCTTGCGGGCTTCTATACGCTGGCCCTCTTTGGCGGCGGCATGGGGGGCAGCGGCGCGCCCAGCGGCGACACAAATGACGCCGCCATGCCGCCCGCGTCCGCCGCGCCTGCGGATACCCCGGAGCTGGACAGCGCGTCTGCGCCGGAGTATGCCGGGGAGGCGCTGCCGTTTCTCGCCCGGGTGCTGGCGGTGAGTGAGGATTGGGTACTGGCGGTCCCCCTGCCCGGGGAGGCGTTCTCAGCCCGGGGGCCCATCCGGGTGCGCACGGAGGAGGTACCGGAGCTGCCGGAGCTCCATCCAGGCGACCTGATCCGCATCTCGTATCTCGGAGACCTCCAGGACAGCTATCCCCCGGGCCTCCGCGCCACAGGGGTGGAGCAGGTGGGCGGTCCGGCCGACTGACGGCCCTACCGCCAGCGCACTGTTACCACAGTCCCCCGGCCCTCCTCACTCTCCAGCTCCAGGGAGGCGTTGTGGAAGGCGGCGGCGTGCTTGACAATGGAGAGGCCCAGGCCCGTGCCGCCCACCTCCTTGGAGTGGCTTTTGTCCACCCGGTAGAACCGCTCGAACACCCGCTGCTGGTGGGCGGGGGGGATGCCGATGCCGGTATCCCGGACGGCCAGGCGGGCTTTGCCCCCCTCCGTGTCCACGGTGACGGTGACAGACCCGCCGGGGCGGTTGTATTTGATGGCGTTGTCCACCAGGTTGCCGATCATCTCCTCCAGCACGGCCCGCACGCCCTCCACCACCACCGGCACGCCCTCCAGGCGCAGGGAGACCTGCCCCCGGGCGGCGGAGGCGGACAGCCGGTCCAGCGCCTCCTGTGAGAGCCGGCAGAGATCCACCGCCTGCCGGTCCATCGGCGCGGCGTTCTCATCCAGGCGGCTGAGGTGGATGATGTCCTCCACCAGGGAGATCAGCCGCTGGGCCTCCCGGTAGATGTCGGCGGCGAACTCCGGTACGGTCTCCTGGGGGACCATGCCGTCCTTCATCAGCTCAGCGAAGCCGGAGATGGATGTCAGGGGCGTTTTCAGCTCATGGGAGACGTTGGCGGTGAACTCCCGGCGCAGGGACTCCCGCTTCTCCCGCTCGGTCACGTCCAGCAGGGCCACCACCGCCCCGGCGGGCCCGCCCTCGTGGAGGATGGCGTTGGCCAGCAGCTGGCAGCACACGCCCTCCCGCTCCAGCAGGGCTTCGCTGTGCCGCCCGGCCAGGGCCTCCTCTACCACCCGGCGGAAGGGCTCCGCCCGGCTCAGCAGCAGCACACTCTCCCCCGCGCAGCTTCTCGGCGCACCCAGCAGCCGCAGGGCGCTGGCGTTGCAGGAGAGCAGGTTGGTGCGCCGGTCGATGAGCAGGAACCCCTCGCTCATGTTCTCCGTGATGGCGGTGAATTCCTCATGGCGCTGGCGCAGCTCCTCCGTCTGGGAGCGGATGGTCGCCTGCTGCCGGCGCAGGTAGTCCAGAAGGGGGAACAGCTCCCCATAGCGCCCGCAGGCTTCCGGCCGGGCGGGGTCCAGCTCCCGGATGGGCCGGGTGATCCCCACGGACAGGCAGCGGGCCGCCAGCGCGACCAGCACGGCGCCGGCAGGCAGGAGGGCATCCCCCTGCCGGGCCGCCAGCGCACCCATGGCCAGCGCCGCCAGCCCCACCAGGAGAATGGCGCGGAAGATCTTCCCGGTCATGGCGCGTCCTCCATTTTGTAGCCGATGCCCCGCACGGTCTGGATCAGGTTCCCCGCCTCCCCCAGCTTCTGGCGCAGGGTGCGCACATGGACATCCACCGTGCGGCTGGCCCCGTCAAAGTCGTAGCCCCATACGGTGTTCAGGAGCTGGTCCCGGGTGAGTACCGTGCCCCGCCGCTCCAGCAGCAGGCGCAGCAGCTGGAATTCCTTGCGCGTCAGGGCCACATCCTCCCCGTCCACCTGGACCAGATGCCTGTCCGGGTCCACCGCGACCGGCCCCAGGCGCAGGGCCGGTCTCTCCTCGTTCCCCGCCCTGCGCAGGGCGGAGCGCACCCGGGCCATCAGCTCCATCATGCCGAAGGGTTTGGAGACGTAGTCGTCCGCCCCGGCGTCCAGGCCCACCACCTTGTCGAACTCGCTGCCCTTGGCGGTGAGCAGGATCACCTGGACGCGGTGGGTGCGCCGGTCCGCACGCAGCCGCTTGAGGATGGAGATGCCGTCCTCCTCAGGCAGCATGATGTCCAGCAGCACCACCTGCGGGATGCGCCGGGCCATGGCGGCCCAGAACGTGTCGGGGTGGGCGAAGCCCTCTGCCTCCAGCCCCGCGCTGGTCAGCGAATACAGCACCAGCTTGCGGATGCTGTTGTCGTCCTCTACACAGTAAATCATAGCCGGACCTCTCTTTGGTAGTCATTCTTTTCTTTTGCAAAAGAAA
>JAAWKB010000089.1 GCA_022797115.1 Oscillospiraceae bacterium | reverse complement strand
GCGCATTTGCCGGGAAGAAGCGGATATTGATGTGATCGTGATTACGGGAGCTGGTGACAAGGCTTTCTGTTCGGGCGGTGACCAGAATGTGAAAGGGCGCCGCCGGCCAGCAAAATTCCCCTTGCCAAAATGTGCTAAAGCGGCTAGAATAACATTGTTTGTCCCCGGCAGGCCGCCATGAAACGGCCTGGAAACTGTCCTGGGGATTGAGGAGTTTACTGTGGATAAGAGATTAGAACGGATACTGCCCCGCGTGCAGAAGCCCGCCCGCTATGTGGGCGGGGAATACAACGCGGTGATGAAGGAGAAGGATGCGGTGGACGTCCGCTTCGCTTTCTGTTTCCCGGACACCTACGAGATCGGCATGTCCAATCTGGGGTTTCGCATTTTGTATGGGGTGCTCAACGGGATGCCCGGCGTGTGGTGCGAGCGGGCCTTCGCCCCTTGGACGGACATGGAGGATGAGATGCGCGCTGCCGGCGTGCCGCTGTACGCCTTGGAGTCGGGGGACCCGGTGGGAGACTTTGACATCATCGGATTTTCTGTGGGTTATGAGATGGCCTATACTGCCATGCTCAATATGCTGGATCTGGCCGGGCAGCCCCTGCGGGCGGAGGACCGCCCAAGCCTGGCCCCTCTGGTCATCGCCGGCGGTACAGCCATGTACAATGCGGAGCCGGTGGCAGATTTTATTGATATGGCCCTGATCGGGGAGGGGGAGGAGCTGCTGCCGGAGGTGGTGGCCCTCTACCGCCGGGCCAAGGCGGAGGGCTGGGCCAAGGGCCGTTTCCTCCGTGAGGCCGCCCAGGTACAGGGCGTCTATGTTCCCTCCCTGTACGAGGTGCAGTACCAGGAGGATGGGACCATCCGGTCCATCACACCCCGGGACGGTGCGCCGGAGAAGGTGTACAAACGGGTGGTCCACGACATGGACCGGTCCTATTACCCGGCCAAGACCATCGTCCCCTCCACGGAGATTGTCCATGACCGGGTGACGCTGGAGCTTTTCCGGGGCTGCATCCGGGGCTGCCGGTTCTGCCAGGCGGGGTATGTCTACCGCCCGGTCCGCAGCCGCAGCAAGGACCTGCTGGTTGAGTATGGTAAGGAGGCCGTTGCCGACTCCGGCTATCAGGAGATGACCCTCAGCTCCCTGTCTACCAGCGACTACCCGGAGCTGGTGGGCCTGTGCGACGGCCTGGAGGATTTCTGTGCGCAGGGGCATGTCAATTTGAGCCTGCCCTCCCTGCGGGCGGACAACTTCTCCATGGAGCTGATGCAGCGGCTCCAGCGGGGGCGGAAGGCGGGCCTCACCTTCGCCCCGGAGGCAGGCACCCAGCGCCTGCGGGACGCGATTAACAAGAACCTCACGGAGGAGGATCTGACCGCGAGCCTGCGCACCGCCTTTTCCGGCGGCTGGAGTGCGGTGAAGCTCTACTTCATGCTGGGCCTGCCCACGGAGACGGACGAGGACGTACTGGCCATCGCGGAGATGGCCCATCACGCCGTACACACCTGGCGGGAGTACGCCTCCAACAAGAACCGGGGGCTGCGCATCACCGTGTCTACCTCCTGGTTTGTGCCCAAGCCCTTCACTGCCTTCCAGTGGGAGCCCCAGATTTCCCGGGAGGAGTACGAGCGGCGGGTGCGCCTGCTGCGGCAGGCCATCAACGCCAAGGCCGTCACCTACAACTGGCACGACGGGGACACCAGCTTTTTGGAGGCGGTGCTGGCCCGCGGCGACCGGCGGCTGGGCCGGGTGCTGGAAAAGGCATACCGCAAGGGGGCCAGGCTGGACGCCTGGTCGGACTGCTTTGATTTGAACCGCTGGCTGGAGGCATTTGCTGAGTGTGGGTTGGACCCGGCCTTCTACGCCAACCGGGAGCGGCAGCGGGATGAGATCTTCCCCTGGAGCGTGATCTCCTGTTGTGTCTCCGATGACTACCTGTGGCGGCAGCGGGAGCTGTCCCGCCAGTCTGTGCCCACGCCGGACTGCCGTACCCAGTGCAGCGGCTGCGGGGCCAACGTGATAGAAGGGGGGGAGTGCAGCCGTGGGTAAGCTTCGTCTGCTGTTTGCCAAGGAGGGACGGGCGGTATATATCTCCCATTTGGATCTCCTGCGTACCTTCCAGCGGGTCTTTCTGCGTCAGGGCCTGGTTCTGCGCCACTCCCAGGGGTTCCACCCCCATCCGATTCTCTCCTTTGCCCTGCCCCTGCCTGTGGGGCAGTCCAGCGTATGTGAGCTGCTGGATTTTGAGGTAACAGAGGAGCTGGACGGCAAGGACCTGCCGGAGAAGCTGAACCGCTTCATGCCCGAGGGGATTCGCGCCCGGGACTGCTATATTCCCGTCTGGCCGGTTCGGGAGCTGGCGGGCCTCCGGTGCCAGGTGGAGCTGCTCTATGATGGAGGCGTCCCGGACGGGGCGGCGGAGCAGGTGGGGGCGCTGTTTGCCAAGGAGAGCGTAGTCATTCAGAAACGCACCAAACGCAAGGCGATGGCGGATGTGGATATCCGCCCCATGCTCCAATCCCTCACACTGGCGGAGGAACCCGGCCTGCTCCGTCTGGAGGCGGTGGTCTCCGCCCAGAATCCCGGATTGAACCCCGCGCTGCTGGCGGCGGCGGTGGGGGCCTATCTGCCGGAGCTGGCGCCAGACTTTGTACAGGCCCGGCGGCTGGAGCTGCTGGACGCTGGCGGCGGCGTGTTCCGCTAGGCGGCAAAGTCGGGGAAGTTTTGCTGCCCTGTTGGAAGAAAATAGAAATCTTTCTGTTATGCTGTAAAGACAATTCTGCGGCAGAGGGCCCTCTGCCAATCCCGGCCGGAAACTTCGGCCGGGATACATACCTTATGGCATGAACAGAAAACAGATGGGGAGTTTTCTGCCATGGTTTCTTGTTAAGCAGCCTGTTTCAATCCCCCGGCACAGGTTGAAAGCGGGCTCTGAGGAAAATGGCTGCCGGCCAGCTAACTACAAGGAGGATACTGCGTATGGAGACAGGATCGCTGCACAACTGTATTATCGTCATCCCGGCATTGGACCCGGGGCCCGAGCTGCCGGACTATGTGGAAAGCCTGCTGGGCCTGGGCGCAAGGGGTGTGGTGGTGGTCGACGACGGCAGTGACGGCGCACACCAGGCCGCGTTCCAGGCATTGGAGAGGCTGGAGGGCTGTACCCTGCTCCGCCATGAAAAGAACCAGGGGAAGGGAGTGGCCCTGAAGACCGCCTTTGCCTTCATTTTGCAAAATGGCGCATGGACAGGGGCGGCGGTAGTCACAGCGGACGCAGACGGCCAGCACAGTGTCCAGGATGTGTGCGCTGTGGGCAGGGCCGCGCTGGAGGAGACGGACCGGCTGGTGCTGGGCGTGCGGGATTTGACCCTGCCCCAGGTGCCGCCCCGCTCCAAGCTGGGCAACCGGCTGACCAGCTGGGCGTTCCACCTCCTTTACGGCGTGCGTCTGGCGGATACGCAGACGGGACTGCGGGGCATCCCCTGGGGTATGCTCGCATGGTGCGGGGAGATCAGGGGGGAGCGGTTCGAGTACGAGATGAATATGCTCATCCGGGCGGCCCGGGAGCACAGGGAGCTGCGGCAGGTGGTCATCCAGGTCATCTACTATGACAATAACCAAGGCAGCCACCTGCATGCTGTCCGGGATACCTGGCGGGTCTTCTTGGTGCTGGTGTCCGGCCTGGGCTGGTATACGGTGTCTGCGGCGGCCTCCGCCGCTGCGGATGTGCTGGCGTTCTGGCTGTGCAGTGCGGTGATCTTCCGCCCGCTTTCGGAGCTGGCCTGCTACTGGTGGTCCACGCTGTCGGCCCGCGCCCTGTCCTCATCCCTCAACTATACCCTCAACCGGCGCTATGTCTTTGGTGCACGGCCCCAGGGGAGGACACTGCTGCGCTACTACTGCCTGTGGGCCTGCCAGCTGCTCTGCTCCTACCTGCTCTTGCTGCTGTTGGAGCGGCTGCTGCCGGGGATTTATCCGACAGTCAACAAGGCCCTGGGAGACATTATTCTGGCGGTATGCAGCTATCAGATCCAGATGCACTGGGTATTCCGGGAGGAGGACAGCGGTGGAGAGAGGTAGGCTATTTGAGATCACCCGTTTTTTTGTGCGCCCCTGGCTGGGCCGCTGGGATGTGGAGGTGGACCCGCCGGAGAAACCGTCGGTGTTCGTATGCAGCCATAGCAACCTGCATGGCCCCCTGGCCACCCAGTGTTGGCTGCCATTCCCAACCCGCATATGGGTGTTCCACATGTTCCTGACAAAGGAGGGATGCCGGGAGCAGTACCGGGACTACACCTTTTCTCAGCGGCTGGGGATGCCCAAGCCCCTGGCCGCTGCGCTGGCCTGGGCGGTATCCGGCTATGTCAGCTCGCTGCTGCAATCGATCCGCGCCATCCCCGTCTACCGGGGCATGGCGAAGCTGAAGGAGACCTTCCGTGAGACGGTGGCCGCCCTCCAGTCGGGGGACAGCGTGCTGATCTTCCCGGATGTGGACTATACGGACGAGTCGGACGGCATCGGGGAGATGTACGACGGCTTTTTGCTGCTGGACCGGCTCTGGCGGAGGGTGTCGGAGGAGCCGTTAGATTTCATCCCTCTGCGGCTGGATGCCGCCCGCCGCCGGCTGGCAGCCGGGAAAACAGTATGCTTTGACCATTCCGCCGCCGACCGGAAACAGGAGATGATCCGGGTGAAGGAGGCCCTGCGGGATGAGATGAATCGGGAATGATAGGAGAGTTAAAATGAGAAGACCAGTAACAACATTGTTCATGCTAGTGTCAGCAGATGGGAAGATCACGCCGGGTGCGGCGGACAGCTTGGATTTTGACAAGGATTTCCCGCACATCGCGGGGGTCAGGGAGGGCTTGCAGCAGTACTACGACATTGAGCAGACCACCGATCTGTGGTCGCTGAACTCCGGGCGGGTACAGGCGAAGATAGGCGTCAATGAGAAGGAAATGCCGTCGAAGACGCCGGTGTCCTTTGTCCTGCTGGACAACCGCCACCTCACGGAACAAGGCGTGCGGTATCTCTGCGCCCGCTCCCAGCAGTTTGTGCTGGTGACATCCAACAGGGACCACCCCGCCTTCCAGGTGGCGGAGGGGAACCTGCATATCATCCAACAGGAGAAGCTGGACTTGGCCGGTATGCTGGAGCAGCTCGGCCAGGAGTTCGGCTGCCAGCGGATCACCATCCAGACAGGCGGCACGCTCAACGGGATGTTCCTGCGGGAGAAGCTGCTTGATTACGTGGATTTGGTAGTAGCTCCGGTCCTGGTCGGCGGCAAGGATACAGCTACCGTGATCGACGGCGAGTCCCTGACCGCCTCCAGCCAGCTCTCCGGGCTGGGGGTCCTGGAGCTGGAGAGCGTACAGCGCCTGGAGGGGTCGTATGTGCGGCTGCGGTACAGGGTCGTTTCCTGACAGGCCAGAGGCTGAAAGGAGCTTGCTGCACAAGGGACGCCCCGCAAGCGGGGCACAGAGAAAGGATGCGGTATGCCGTTAAAACTCCTGATCGCTGACGATGAAAAGGATATCACTGACATGCTGGCCAGCTACTTCCGCCGGGCCGGATACGAGGTCCTGGCTGCGTATGGCGGTCAGGAAGCGGTCGCCCTGTCCGCCAGGGGGCCGGATTTGATCCTGCTGGACGTGAGTATGCCGGATATGGATGGGCTGGAGGTGTGCCGGCGCATCCGGAGGGATGTCTCGTGCCCAATCCTGTTTTTGACCGCCCGGGTGGAGGACAGTGACAAGCTGCGTGGGTTTGCCGCCGGGGGCGACGAGTACATTGTAAAGCCCTTCTCCATTGACGTATTGGGGGCGCAGGTGGAGGCCCATCTGCGCCGGGACCGCCGCCGGGCGGTTCCCGCCAAGGTGCGTTTTGACGGGGAGCTGGTCATCAACTACTCCGACCGGACTGTCCGGCTGGGGGAGACGGAGATCGCGCTGGTCAAAAAGGAGTTCGATATCCTCTCCTTCCTCTCCCAGAACCCGGGCCTGGTCTTTGACAAGGAGCGGATTTATGAGCAGGTGTGGGGATTTGACAGCGAGGGCGACAGCTCCGTAGTGGCTGAGCATATCCGGCGCATCCGGGTAAAGCTGGCCGCTGCCGGGGCGAAGCCGTATATTGAGACGGTCTGGGGGTGCGGGTACCGTTGGAGCAAATGAAGAAGCGGCGGCTCCTGCGGGACATGGGCCTGTTGCCGGCCTACGTCCTCTATACCCTGCTGGCCTTCATCATTGCCACAGCACTGTGCCTGTGCCTGAGCCGGGCGCTGGACGCCCTGCGGGGCGAGATTTATGACCGTTACCGCAGTATGGGGGAGGTATATACCATCTCCCTTGGGGATGAACTGGATGTGCAGGACGGCCAAATCACCTATGGTGTGCTCTACGACAACGAGGGGGATCGGACAGCCACCTTCTCCAAGGACAGGGGCGGCTTTTGCCCGGGGGAGCGGCCCGCCCGCGGCAATATGCTCCAGGTGGTGCTGGTGCCGGATTACGCCGGGGAGGACCGGCTGGTGTTCCTGATGCTGGGCGCGGTCCAGCTGCTGCTGGTGCCGCTGTGCTATGGGAGCTGTACCATCCTGTGTGCCGCGCTCTTCTATCGCAGGCGGCTGGCGGGGGCTCTTCGCACACTGGAGGATGCCGTTGCCCAAATCGCCGCCGGGCGGCTGGATTTTACAGTGGCCTATGGCCGGGACGATGAGATGGGGCGGCTGTGCGTCTCCTTTGAGACCATGCGCTCCGCCCTGCTGGACAACCAGAGGACTCTGTGGCGGCAGATGGAGGAGCGGGGCAGGCTGAACGCCGCCTTCTCCCACGACCTGCGCACGCCCCTGACAGTGTTAAAGGGCCATGCGGGGATGCTCCTGTCCAGCCTGCCCGGCGGGGAGCTGACCAACCAGGAGATTTTGGACGAGGTGCGGGTGATGGAGCTGCACATCGAGCGTCTGGAGGGCTATGTGGAGGCCATGGCCCGCCTGCACCGCCTGGAGGATCTGGAGGTGCGCCGGGAACCGGTGGACAGCGGCCTGCTGCTGGCGGGACTGCGGGACACGGCGGAGATCCTGCGGGGAGATAAGGCGGTGGCGTGGTCTGTTTACGGCGGCGGGACCTGGCGGGTGGACCAGGAGGTGGTCAGCCAGGTCTGCGAAAACCTGCTGGCCAACGCCTTCCGCCATAGCAGGACGAAGGTGGATGTAACGGTGTCGGCGGAGGACGGCTCCCTGTGCGTGGTTGTCTCCGACGATGGCCAGGGCTTTACCCGGCGGGCCCTGGAGCGGGCGACCGACCCCTTTTACCAGGAGAGCAGCGGCGGCCGTATGGGCATGGGCCTGCACATCTGCAAGCTTTTGTGCGAACGGCACGGCGGGGAGCTTTCCATCTGCAACAACGCCAAGGGCGGCGGTTTGGCCTGCGCAAGCTTCGCCATGGAGTAAGAACCTGTATTCACAGCCGTTGAATGGGTCTTGGCGGCAAAATCCTCCGCCAACCTCTCGTCCCCCGGCTATGAATACAGGTTTTAAAGGATGCGCTGCGGTGGGCGCATATTTGCCCAATATACTGTATTTTTCTTCATAGGATGTCTGTCTTATCGTTGGCGGATTGACCGGATTTGTGCGGTGTCCTCTGTCAAAACAATCCCTTTTGCCAGGAATTGGGCATCGTTTCCGTTTGTTTTTACCCAATACAAGCTGTTTCCGGTTTTTGACAGCGGCGGAGCTTAGATGCACTGGAACGAAAAAATATACAGAATAGAGTGGATGGAATTTGACGGGAGCTTCTGATTTTTTGGAGTGGATGGGGGCCTGACAGCCCAGCTTCTACAGGAAAATGTGGAAATAGCCGGTAAATTGCACAAGAACTGGCGGGGAAATAGGGAAGAATTTATCAAAACTTTGCATTGCATAAAAACACGTGATGATATAATATATATTCACAAATCCAACATAGTTCGTCTAAGGGAGGAACCTAGCGATGAGCAAGAAAGAGATTAAAAAGATTGTATTGGCCTATTCCGGGGGTCTGGACACCTCTATTATCATCCCCTGGCTGAAGGAGAACTACGGCAACCCGGAGATTGTAGCCGTGGCCGCCGACGTGGGGCAGGGCGACGAGCTGGAGGG
>JAAWKB010000088.1 GCA_022797115.1 Oscillospiraceae bacterium | reverse complement strand
GCAGTATAGTTCGATGAGTTTTTCTTCCACAAAGTCATTCTCATCCTTACTGCATCATTTGTCATCTTTTTTCTTCGTTTAACTATTGATTCACACTTTGGACAACGTCTATGAGAAGGGCTATGTCCTGGTGGATATTGCCGATGTGTGGAGCGAAACCACCGGGGAGGACGGCCAGCCCAAGATGGTGCGCAACACCCTCTATCTGCCTGAGGGGAAAAAGCCGCTGATCTTCTCCTATGACGACACCAACTACTACCCCTACATGCTGGAGAACGGCTTTGCCTATAAGCTCATCATCGGTGAGGACGGCAAGGTCTGGTCCTGGGGCCTGGACCCCGACGGACAGGAGGTAGTCAGCCGCGACCTGGACGCCATCCCGATCCTGGACAAGTTTGTGGAGGAGCACCCGGATTTCTCCCCCTTCGGGGCGAAGGCGTGCCTGAGCCTCACCGGCTATGAGGGGATTTTGGGCTACCGCACCCAGACCGACAGCGAGGTGGAGTGGACGGCGGAGCTGGAGGCCAACCGCCAGGCGGAGCGGGAGGCGGTCAAGCCGATTATTGAGGAGCTGCGGCGCACCGGCTGGACCTTCGGCAGCCATACCTGGGGGCACATCCGCCTGGGCAGCGGCAATATGGCAAAGATCCAGACCGACACCCAGAAGTGGTTTGATGAGGTGGGCAGCCTGGTGGGGGAGACCCCGATCCTCTTCTATCCCCACGGCGAGCGGCCTGACGGCGGCGACTGGAAACAGACCGGCGAAGCGTTCCGCTACCTGCAAAGCCAGGGGTTCCGGGTCTTCTGCTCCGTGGGCATCGAGAGCTTCAGCTTTATTAAAAAGGACATATGCGCCGTCATCTGCGACCGGCTGCACCCGGACGGCAAGACCCTGCGCTGGTCCCGCAACCGCTATTTGCAGTTCTACGACGCCAAGGAGATCATGGATACCGCTGTCCGCCCGGACCTGGGCGTGGGGGAGGACTGGAACGGCTAGGCCGCCATCCTCATCTCTGGAAATGTCAATCAATGAAGGATTTTGATACGAATGATACATCATCTTCCCTACTGCATCATCTGTCACGCTTTTCCCCGTTCTCTCGTTCAAAGAAAAGGCTGGATACCGAAAGGAGAGCGTCCCTATGAATAAGAAACGCATCCGGCAGATGACCGGCAGCCTCCTGCGGCGGCTGACCACCCAGCCGGCGGCCCGCTATCTGGCCCCCCACCGGGCCATGCTGGAGGAGCTGCTGGAGGGGCAGTCCTACCTGCAAAGATTCGTGCCGCTCTACGACGGTACGCGCATCTCCTGCGGGCGTGTGCTTGCGCTGTGTCAGGCGGAGCTGGACCGGCTCAGCCCGGAGCCGGAGGAGGGCTGGATCGCCTTCTGCTACGATTTTGCCCGCAAGTCCATGTTCCCGGAGCCGGAGTTCGAGCCCCGGCGGGAAACCCATGGCGCGGGCGCGGTCTTTTTTCTGTCCCTGTTACAGGTGCTCTTCGACGCGGAGCGGGCCAAGCTCCCGGCGGACCCCCTCTGGCAGCTGGAGCTGCTGGAGGAGGACGAGCTCTCCGGCAGCGCCCATGAGGACAGCTACCGCGTCTTCCTGCGCTGCCACCGGCGGGAGTATGTCTATGAAATGATGCGCCTGGGCCTGGAGGCCACGCCCTGGCGGACCCTGGAGCACATCGCGGGGGTCCACCATGTGGCCATGTGCGTGGCAAGGGATCTCAAGCGGGCCGGTGCGCCCATCGACCTGGCCCTGGTGAGCGCCAGCGCGGCGGGGCACGATATCGGCAAGTTCGGCTGCCGGCCCGGGGAGCGGGTGCCCTACCTCCACTATTACTATACCGATCTCTGGTTCCGCCGCCGGCACATGGCGGATATCGGCTATGTCGCCGCCAACCACTCGGTTTGGGATCTGGAGCTGGATTATCTGTCCGTGGAGTCCCTGGCGCTGATCTACGCCGACTTCCGGGTCAAACAGGAGCGGGGGCCGGACGGCCGGGAGATCACAAAGATTTCCACCCTGACGGAGGCCTTTGACGTGATTCTGGCCAAGCTGGACAATGTGACCGAGGCCAAACGCACCCGCTACACCTTTGTCTACGCCAAGCTGCGGGATTTTGAACGGTGGATGGTCAGCCTGGGGGTGGATACAGCCCTGGGCGGGGCTTATGCCGGGCCCGCCCCCCGCAAGGACGTGGCCCTTATGGACCAGGAGGCGGCTGTGGAGGCGCTGCGCCTGACGGGCGTGGAGCACAACGCGGCCCTCATGGCCCGCCTGACCGGCCAGCGGAGCTTTGCCAACCTGCTGGAGCTGGCCCGGGGGGAGACGGACTGGCGGCGGCTGCGGGCCTATCTGGGCGTGTTCGAGTCCTACTCCGTCTACCTGAGCATCCCCCAGAAGGTCCAGACCCTGGCGTTCCTCTATGAGCTGCTGATGCACCGGGAGGGGGATATCCGCCGCCAGGCCGCGGCCCTCATGGGGGAGATCATCGCCCGGTTCCACGCCGGGTACGCCAAGGAGCGGCCGGCCGGCTGCGCCCCGGACCCCAGGGCCGTTACGGACCTGGACCAGTTCCGGCTGTACCTGGATAAAATCGTCAATCCGGACCGCAAGCTGATGCCCCAGCACTGCCGCTGGCTCCGCTTTACCCTGAAAATGGTGGTCAACTCCCTGCTGGAGAAGTGCGCGCCGGAGCGGCGGGGGGAATTTTTGAAGGCGTTCCTGCGCTGCTACCGCAGGCCGGAGAAGCTCTCAGATGAGGCCGCTTTCCAGCTGCTGGAGACGGCCACGGCCCTGCCCGTGGAGGTACTGGAGGACTGGCAGCGTTACGACCTGCTCTCCTTCGCCCAGGCCATGGCGGAGCGGGCGGATGTGACGGTACGGGCGGCGGCTATCCTGCTGCTGAACTTCCTCCGCCCGGCCATCGCCACCCAGGACATCATCCTTCACGCCCTGCGGGAGATAGACTGCGCAGGCAGTGCGTCCCTGGGCCTGCTGCGGGAGTCCGTGGTAGCGGAGGTGACTGGCGCGGGCGCGGTCCCGGCGCTGGACGAGGAGGCTGTGTCGGAGATCTTCCTGGACAACCTGAAGACCGCCACGCCATGGATCATCAAGGAGGTCAACATCCGCCTGCTCACCGCCTCGGCCCAGGGCAGCGGGGGGCGCCTGCTGCATATCGCCACCCATCTGACCAACCTGGTGAAGGTGAGCGACCAGGTGACGGTCCGCCATGCCGCCGGGAACGCGCTGCTGTCCATCGCCCCGCTGCTGACGCCCCAGGAGCGCAACGAGGTGGCCGTGGAGCTGGAGCGGGGGCTGGAGATCGGCCAGCAGGAGTTTTCCAAGTATATCCCCGGCTACCTGGGCCGGTTCTGCCTGTGGCTGCCGCCCAGCCAGCTGGCGGAGATGCTGGACGAGCTGGAGGACGAGCTCTGCTCATCCAACGGCCGGGTTGCCGCCGCCGCCCTGGACACGGTGGGCGTGATCTATGAGGAGTACGACACCTACCGCTCCCGTTTCCCGGAGCAGGACGCGGCCTACCGCCGCCGCCGGGAGCGGCTGCTGGGGATGCTGCTCAAGGGGCTGGCGGGTTTCCGGGCGGAGGTGCGCCAGGAGGCGCTGTTCGTCCTGGGCCGGCACGTATTCGGCTCAGAGATCCTGGGCCGCCATGAGAAGCGGCGGGCCTTCCTGCTGACGCTGAAAAAGCTGCTGGCCCTCATCGGGGAGGACCAGGGCTCGGAGCTGACCTTCTACTACCGGGCGGCTATGCTGGGGCGGGTCTACCGTTTCCTCACCGAGCAGGAGATTCTCCACGGCGGTTTCCACTTCGACCCGCCCCGGCCCGTGGCCTTCTTCCCCGGCACCTTCGACCCCTTCACCCTCTCCCATAAGGGCATTGTCCAGGCCATCCGGGATCTGGGCTATGAGGTCATGCTGGCTATTGACGAGTTCTCCTGGTCGAAGAAGACCCAGCCCCACCGCATCCGCCGCCGCATCGCCGCCATCTCCACGGCGGACGAGTTCCATGTCCATATCTTCCCGGAGGACTTCCCGGTCAACATCGCCAACCCGGACAACCTCGCCGCCCTGCGCCGGGCTTTCCCGGGCCGGAAGGTGGCCATTGTGGTGGGCAGCGACGTGGTGGCAAATGCGTCCTCCTACCGCAAGCCCCCTGCGGAGGACTCCATCCACACCTTTGACCACATCATTTTCCGCCGGGGGCAGGGGGCCTGCCAGTGGGACCGGGGCCTCATCACCGGCCGGGCGGCGGAGCTGGAGCTGCCCCCCCACCTGGAGGAGATCAGCTCCACCCGCATCCGGGAGGCCATCGACCAGGGCCGGGACGTGTCCAACCTGGTCGACCCTGTGGCCCAGGACTTTATCTACCTCCACGGCCTCTACCGCCGCGAGCCCCAGGACAAGCCCCTGCTGCGGGTGGAGGAGCTGACGTTCCAGCGGTGCCTGGAGCTGTCAGGGGAGACGGAGGCGCTGCTCGCCCAGACGGTCCTGGCCGCCCACCCGGACTGCGCCGGCCTGTGCGCCAGGCTGCGGCAGCTGGGGGACCACCTGTTCCTGCTGCGCCAGGGGGAGGCGGGGACGGTGCTGGGCTTCGCCAGTTTCCGATGCCTGGACTCCCACCAGCTCTTCTCCCGCCTGGGCAGCGCCGAGCTGAGCGGCTTCGTGCGCCAGCAGACCGGGGGCCGGGCGCTGGTCATCAGCGGCATCTACGTGCCCCGGGGCCCGGAGCAGCTGGATCTGTGCCAGCTGCTGCTGACGGAGGTGATCACCCTGGCCCTGCGGCAGGAGTACGCCTATGCCCTCTTCTGCCCCGCCGAGGCCGTGCCGGCCTATGTCCGGGAGATCCTCACCCTCCAGGGCTTTGTCACCGCCCCTGTGAGCAGCGGGGACCAGGAGCTGCTGGCGGTGGATATGCGCCGCCCCATTGTGCTCACCCGCAACGTGAACACCAGCATCAAGGCCCCCCTGTCCTCCAGCCCCCGGGTGCTGGCCGCCGTAGCCCACGCCCACCGGCGGCTCCAGCGGGCCCTGACGGAGCTGTATCCGGGGTGCCTGGTGCTGTCCATGTCCGCAGGGGTGATCTACCAGCGGCTGCTGCAGCGCATCGCAGCCTGCAACGGCGTGCCCACCCAGCCCTCCACCCCGCCGGCCCTGGGCGATTGCATCTGCGTGCCCTTCGGCAAGATCCTGCGGGGGGTGGCGGTGCCTAACACGGTGACAAAAACCCTCCACACCGACAAGGTCTACGAGCCGGACCTCAGCCGCTGCTCCATCGAATCCTACCCCTTCTACGCCTCCCTGGCCGACCAGACGCGCACGATCCGGGCCTTTGACCGGCCTGTCATTCTGGTGGACGACATGCTCCACGACGGCAAGCGCATCCGCCGCATCGCCCCCCTGCTGGAGCAGAGCGGCGCACAGGTGCGTCAGGTGCTGGTGGGCTACCTCACCGGCGTAGGCCGGGACACCATGGAGCAGCTGGGCTACCCGGTGGACAGCGTCTACTACCTGCCCAACCTGCGGATGCGCTTTGTGGAGTCCACCCTGTACCCCTTCATCGGCGGCGACACGGTCCGCCGCGCCGAGTCCATGGCGGGGGGGCTCCAGCCGGCCGTGAACCGGATCTTCCCCTATGCCGCGCCGGACTTCAGTGAGGACTGCGCCGACGGCTCCACCTACCGCCTCTCCCTGGTGTGTCTGGAGAACGCCCGGGACATCCTGCTCGCCCTGGAGACGGAGTACCGCGCCCTGTACGCCCGGAACCTGACCCTCAGCCGCCTGGGCGAGGCCATCATCCTGCCCCTCTGCCCGGACAAGGGCAGCTGCATGTCCTACGACCTGAGCCGCGCCGCGTCCACCTACCTGGACAACGACATTGAAATGCTCAAGCGGCTCCAGGCCAGTGTGAAAATTGTCATTGGAGGATGAAAATGCAATACAGCCTGTATAAAAACCGCGTTTTATGCGGGACAGAGCCCCTGCCCGGCGAGCCGCTGGCGGAATTGCCTGACGCCGATGAAATGCTGTACCTGTTCCGCCGCCCGCCCCTCACGGGGCGGGAGACCTTCGCCGTCTCAGACCTGGACCTGCTCACCGCGCAGGAGGGGCCGGAGACCCTGTGCTCCGGCGGGGAGGCCGGGGCGGTTCCGCCGGAGCTGGCCTGGGCCATCTCCACTGGGCAGGTCCGGGCGGTGAATGCCGCACACCCCCGCTGGGAGGAGCTGCTGGAGCTGACGCCCGGGAAGGGGAAGCTCCGGGTCCATCTGCTGGCCCTGGGGGACGTGGGCAGCACCCTGGCGATGGGCCTCAAGCTCCTGGGCGGGGATGTGATCTCCACCTTGGGCATCTGCGACATGCGGGAGAATGTGCCGGAGCGTTGGGAATTTGAACTCAACCAGATTGCCGTCCCCTTCCCCCGGGTGAAGGTCGTGGGCATGGATGAGCTGTTCTGCTGCGACGTGTTCCTCTTCTGCGCCTCCCGGTTCGTGCCGGACACGGCAGTGAAGGATGGCGACGTGCGCATGGCCCAGTATGAGCTGAACAGGGAGCTGGCGGCCAGCTATGCCCGTATGGCACGTGAGCGGCGCTTTGGCGGCCTGTTCTGCGTGGTCAGCGACCCAGTGGACCCCCTGTGCCGGACGGTACTGCTGGAGAGCAATAAAAATGAGGCCGGGGAGCTGGATTACCAGGGCCTCTTCCCCCATCAGGTCCGGGGCTTTGGCCTGGGGGTCATGAACGCCAGGGCCACCTACTATGCGCAGCGGGACCCCCGGTTTGTGGACTTTTTAATCGACGGCCGGACCTTCGGCCCCCATGGGGAGGGGCTGGTAGTGGCAAACTCCATCTCCCGCTACGATGACGCGGTTTCCCGGGAGCTGACGGAGAAGACCAAGCGGGCCAACCTGGAGATGCGTGCGCTGGGCTACAAGCCCTACGCGGCCCCGGCCCTGTCCTCCGGTGCGCTGAGCCTGCTGGCGTGCCTGCGGGGGGATTGGCACTGCTCGTCGGTGTACCTGGACGGCGTGTTCATGGGCGTGCGCAACCGCGTGGCTCCCAATGGCATCGAGGTAGAGCGGCTGCCCCTGCCGGAGGCGTTGCTCACGCGCATCCGGGAGACCATGGAACAGCTGCGGGCCATCCCATGATGGAACGTCAGAAGGAAACGATGCTGGTCATCCTGCCCCCCAACGAATACAGCGGCAAACTCCGGGACCTGCTGGGCCCCCTTGTCCCGGAGGGCTGTGTGTTCCATGACCCGGCGGATGGCCTGGAGGGCCTGCGGGGGAAAAAGCTCCTGTTTGCCGTCGCCCTGGATGAGGGCGGCTGTAACCCTGCCTACTATCAGATGCTCTCTGCCCTCCGCCGGGGGGACGGCCTGCTGGATAGCTGCATTGCCGGTGTGGTTGTCACCGGTGTGGGGGAGTTATATACCAAGGATGTGGCCCGGGATCTGGTCCTGGCCGCTAATCTGGCCGGGTGCGCCTTTTTGGGCCGCCCGCTGGTGGAGGCCACCGGCTCCCTGCGCAACTTCCAGGTCCAGGCCCAGATCCACGGCACCGACGAGCGCACCGCCTTCCGCATGGCGGCAGCGGAGCTGGTGGGCCGCCTGACGGACTGGGAGGGCCTGCCGCCGCCCCGCCGGGTGCTGGCCCTCCACGCCTCCGCGCGCGCCACCAGCAACACCCTGGCCCTCTGGGAGCTGGTGAAGGCGGGCCTGCCGGAGACGGCGGAGGTACGGGAGCTGTGCCTGCAAAACGGCGCGCTGGCCGACTGCATCGGGTGCAGCTACACGGCCTGCCTCCACTTTGGCCAGCAGGGGGGGTGCTTCTACGGCGGGCCCATGGTGGACGAGGTGTTCCCCGCTGTCCGGGAGTGCGACGCGCTGGTCATGCTCTGCGCCAACTACAACGACGCTCTGGCCGCCAACCTCACCGCCTTTGTCAACCGCCTGACCGCCCTGTTCCGGCAGAGCCGCTTCTATGACAAGCGGCTCTATGGCCTCATTGTCTCCGGCTACTCCGGCGGAGATCTGATTGCCCGGCAGCTGATCTCCGGGCTGAATATGAACAAGAGCTTCTACCTCCCGCCACGCTTCTGTATGCTGGAGACAGCCAATGAAAAGGGGAGCCTGGTGAAGCTCCCCGGCATCGCCCAGCGCGGCGCGGCCTTCGCGGTGCGCATGATGGCAGAATAGGGCTTGTTCATATAAGGGCATCGACAATAAGGGCGAAATAGATAAGAACCTGTATTCACAACTGTTGAACGCCGTCTGGCCGGTCTTTTTCCCGCCATACTGCGTCGATTTCCCTTGTCATACGTCAGTATGGCTGCGGAAAA
>JAAWKB010000087.1 GCA_022797115.1 Oscillospiraceae bacterium | reverse complement strand
CACAATCCAAGGGGCGCTGGCGCACGCCGGCTGAGATGAGACGCAATGCCGTCCGGTCCCTCGAACCTGATCCGGGTAATGCCGGCGTAGGAATGCGATTTCATATGGCTCTATGAACGTATGTCTGCGTCTGCGGGCATACGTTTTTTGCCCGCTGGCGTTCCCGCCTTATGAAAAAGGAGGAATTGCCATGTCCAAGAAAACCGCTGCGCTGAACATCCGCTGCCTGTGTGAGGCCGCCATCCTGGTGGCCCTGGCCCAAGCCCTCAGCTACGTCAAACTGATGCAGCTGCCCAACGGTGGGTCCTTGACCCCCGCCATGTTCCCGATGCTCCTGTTTGCCATCCGATGGGGCGTCAAGCCTGGACTGCTGGCTGGTTTTGTCTTCGGCCTGCTCCAGCTGATCTTTGACGGCGCCTATGCCTGGGGCTGGCAGTCCATGCTGCTGGACTACCTGGTGGCGTTTACGCCATTAGGGCTTGCCGGACTCTTTCAGGGAAAGTCCTGGGGCATTTTTGCGGGGACAGTTGTGGGCTGTGCCTGTCGGTTTGCCGTCCACTATATCAGCGGGATCACCATCTACAAGATTATCGCGCCAACAGAGCTGTTGGGTATGACTTTCACCAGCCCATCCTTCTATTCCCTGGTCTATAACGGCTCCTACATGCTCCCCAACACAATCCTGGCGTTGATCTTGGCAGGGGTGCTGTATACACCTCTGAAAAAATATATCCTGGCCCAGGATCTGGCATCCCCCGCGTCTGCCCCGAAGCAGTAAGCTCTCTTTAGACGCTGGTACGCGCAAGCCGCTGGGACTGGGGAACAAAAAAGGGAGGACGAGTATGAAAAAAGCAGTCATAGGGATTGTTCCGTTGGTGGACGCTGGCCGGGAGAGCCTTTGGATGCTGCCCGCATATATGGAGGGCATCCAGGAGGCGGGCGGGCTCCCCGTGATGCTGCCACTTACAGACGGGGCGGAGGACATTGCGGAGATGGCAGGGCTGTGCAGAGGATTCCTGTTTACCGGGGGGCACGACGTATCGCCGGAGACCTACGGGGAGGAACCGCTCCCGGTGTGCGGGGAGGTTTGTCCTGCCCGGGATCGGATGGAATACCCTCTGCTCATGGCGGCCATCGAAAAGGGGAGATCTATTTTGGGTATCTGTCGCGGGCTGCAATTCATCAATGTGGCCCTGGGCGGTACGCTCTATCAGGATTTACCTGCGCAGCGGCCCTCGGAGTGCGGCCATCATATGGATGCCCCCTACGACCGGGAGGCGCATAAGGTGTCCCTGACAGCGGGGATGCCGCTGGCGGAGCTCCTGCATACTGGGGAAATCGGGGTAAACAGCTGCCACCACCAGGGGCTGAAGGTGCTGAGCCCCCGGCTGAAGGAGATGGCATCCGCCCCGGACGGCTTGATTGAGGCGGCCTATATGCCAGAGATGCGTTTTGCTTGGGCAGTGCAGTGGCATCCGGAGTTCTCCCGGAAGGCAGACGCAAACAGCCAGCGGATTTTTGATGCATTTGTCCGCAGCTGCGATACCAGCGGCAACTGAACAGAGTAGGGGAGGCTATGGCGTCCCGCAGATATGAGCCCGCCCGCATCGGATGATCCGGTGCGGGCGGGCTTCATATGCCGGCATTTTCGGTGGGCTCAGTACAATTCCGTTTCGGTTACACAGTGGGACTTGAGTTCCCCCACCAGGAAATGCAGGGCTTCTGTCACATGGGGGCGGATATCCCCGCCAATGAGGACGCGCATAATGTCGTCACCAACCTGCAGCTCTCCCTCGTTGAGCCAGGCTTTGACGAAATAGATCCCCTCCCGCTGGCGGGCCGCATGGACGGCCGCCTCCATTTTTCCCCTGTCGTAGGAGAACTGCATCCCCCGCACCGGGGGTGCGCTGCAGCCGTCCCGCACCGTTGCCCTTGCGGTCTCCCGTACCACGCCGCTGTGGGTGAGGTACATCCCGATCTTTGCCGCGTCAGGGCTGGCCTTTGCCTCCCGCAGCCACTGGTCCATGGAGGGAGCGGCCTTTTTTGATGTGCCGCAATCTGATGAACCGTTGGAGAGCAGCAGATCGACGCCGTGTCGGAGGGCGTCCCGCACTGCCAGGAAATTTTCCCTGGCAGCTTTTTCACTGCCGGGGAGATTGACGATCAGCGTCCTGCCCCGGATTCCGGCGGCAGAGCGGGACAGGCAGCCCCGGGGCGTAATCCGCATACTCTCTGCCCGCATGGCCTCCGGGATACCTGGAGCCTCCCGTTCTACCACCGCTAAGGTAGCCTCCGGGGTCACATCCCGCGGGGAAAAACCGGTGCCGCCGGTGGTCAGGACAAGCTGCACCTTCCGTCTGTCCGCGCAGTCAGTCAGCGCGGCCTGGACCGGCTCCAGTCCGTCGGGGATGATCGCGGTATAGACCACATCCCAGCCATCCTCCTCCAGCAGGGCGCACAGGGTGGGGCCGCTGGTATCCACCCGTTCACCGCGGGCGCCTTTGTCGCTGACTGTGATGACAGCCGCCGTATAGCCCATATCAATCTTCCTTTCTTTGGAAATCACCGTGGACACCGCCCGTTTTCTCCAGCAGCCGGATATCGGAGATTACAATATCCCGTTGTACGGCCTTGCACATGTCATAGACCGTCAAGGCCGCAGTAGAGGCTGCGGTCAGCGCCTCCATCTCTACGCCAGTCCGTCCGCCGCAGGTGACGGCTGCGGTAATCTCCACACAGCAGCGCGCCTCATCCAGCGTCAGAGACAGGTCAATGCCATCCACCAGTACTGGATGGCACATAGGGATCAGATCAGACGTGCGCTTCGCGCCCATGATGCCGGCGATCTGCGCGACGGCCAGTACATCCCCCTTCTGCATCCCGCCGCTGCGGAGCAGGACGAAGGTTTCTTGGTTGACAAATATGCGGGCTCCCGCTACAGCCGTGCGGCGGGAGGGGGCTTTCCCGCCCACATCCACCATCCGGGCCCGGCCCTGCCCGTTAAAATGTGTAAAATCCTCCATCAAGCATCCACCTCCGCAGTGTCCTCGTGACTACTGGTTCGTATTATAGCAGGCGGCAGGTATACTTGCAAGATGGGGACGCAAAAAGTGCCGCCCTCTGCGGCAGCAGAGGGCGAGAAAACACTATTGGTAGAACGCATGGCAGCCAATGGAGCCGAAATAGGCCCGGTTCTGCCGGACCCAAAGGCCCTGGGAGAGGGAAGGGTTAAAAAAGTACAGGCAATTGCCCACGGCATTGGTGCCGTTGAGGGCCAGCCGTGCGGCCAGTATGCTCTGCTCGGTGGGCTCGTCATAGATCGTTCCGCTGGCAACGGGCTCGAACTGTACCGCGTCTTTCCTGTCGAAAACCACAGCTTTGATAGAGTTGGGGAATTCCGGGGAGGCAGCCCGGTTGAGGATTACGTTGCCTACGGCAACCTGGCCCAGCAGGCTTTCCCCCTGGCTCTCGGCGCTGATAATGCGGCTGAGCCAGTACAGATCCTCCTCTGTGTAGGCGGCCTCATCGCCGGTGGAGACCACCACTGGGCTGTCCCAGCCCGCGAAGGCCACATCCGCCCCCAGCAGGTTGGCGATGCTCCGCAGAGGCACATATGTACTGCCGTCGTAAAGTATGGTGGCGCTGCCGGTGTCGTAGGCATAGCCGTCGGCCAGCACCTGGCTCTGCTGGGCGGGGACGGCCAGGGAAAACAGCCCGGTATCCGCGATGGCAGTGCGGGTGCTGTGGTCCCAAACGGCCTCCCAGCCGCCCAAGGCGTCCAGGAAGGGCGTCAGGGGGACATAGGCGGTGCCTTCTACGGCAAAACCGGGCAACTCGGCGTCGTCTATGGTGACGCATAGCTCCCGTGCGCGGGCGGTCTGGCTGAGCAGCAGGATGGCGGCGAGCAGACAGATCAGGGACTTTCCTTTCATATCGGATTCGCTCCTTTCCTGTTTGGGGAGGTTTTCTCCCGGCGAACAGTATAGCGGAGCGGAGGGCGGGACGCAAGTTGTAAATATTGGGAATCCTATGATTGCAAACCGGCGATATGCTCCGCTGTCAGCGGCTGGTAGGGGACGTCGATGGCGGCTGCGCCGCCAGTATAGCGATCTCGCCATGCCTCATAGGCCGCGTTATCGACAGGATCGGCTAAGGGGGCATAACCAGCTTGGTCTGTGAGGATGTAATATACATATCCGTCGCCGTCTGTATCCGCCTCATCCGGGAAGGGAATCTCCATCCAGTCTGCGCCATCTGCCAGCGTGCGGTCCCAGCCCTCCACACTGGCGACCCACACGTAGAGATCATTGACCTCGTATAGATCGTAGGGCCAAAGCCGGTCCCCGGACCGCCCTTGACTGTGGGAGCGCGGCGCTTCTAGGCAGCTGCCATAGAACACCGGGCGGCCGTAGCAGCTGAATTCCTCTAAACCACTTTGGTTGTAGATGTACGTCATCCAGGACGACGCGATGCCGTCAGCGGGCGTCCACTCCACAATCAGCTCATCTGAGCCGTCCCCATCCACATCGCAGATGGCGAAGAAATGCTCCAGCTCCGGGTCGCACTGGACCAGAGCATCCTCTAAAATGGTTTGGAATATACTGGGTTCTAGTACAGGGGTGGAGTCCTCAGTCTGCGGTGGGAGCTCCGGTGCTTCTTTTTCTGGTGTAGGCTCGGCATGATCGGCCACGCCGCAGGCGGTCAGCAGGCACACCAGAGCGCAGGAGATGGCGGCCTTCAAAAAAATTTGTCTCATGGTAGTCTCCTTATCTGTTGCATCAAAACGCCTTTACATAACATGGTTAAGTGGCGCAAAAGGCGGAGGCTACCAGCCTCCGCCTTTGTCCGTTGGGGGGAAGGATTACTCCTCGCTCGCGGCGCTCTTGACCTGACGGCCATTGTAAGTACCGCACTCGGGACACATCCTGTGGGGCAGGCGCATCGCGCCGCACTTGGGGCAAGGGGTCAGACCGGGAGCCTTCAGCTTCCACACGGAGCTGCGGCGCTTGTCACGTCTTGCCTTAGAAACTTTACCCTTGGGGACTGCCATGATGACACCTCCTATATATCTGAATTTTGTTTTTTTACTTGCCGGTGTCCTTCTCCAGAAGGCTGGCCAGCACCGCCAACCGGGGGTCCACTTCCTTTTTACAGGTGCAGCTCCCTTGGTTGAGGTTGACGCCGCAGCCGGGGCAGATCCCCTTGCAGTCCTCTGAACAAAGGGTCTTTGTATCCATCTCCAGGATAAACGCTGTCCGGGCCAGATCACCCACATCCACAACGCCGTCCTCTAACAGGACAATCTCGTCGTTCCGTTCGTCAGAGAGCTCCTCCGCCAGCATATATTCGCAGCGGACACTCTTTGGGTTATCAAACGGCTTCAGGCAGCGGTCACAGACGGATTGGAGGACTGTACTGGCTGTAAACTGCAAAAGCAGCATCCCCGCAGTATTCCGTACATCGCCAGTTACCACCACTGGGCTTTGGGCGGGATACAGGCCGCTGAAGTCCACATCGGACAGATCCAGTTCAAACTGGAAATCGATCCGTTCTCCAGGGGCGTTGATGATCTTTTGTACATTCACAAGCATGGCACACCTCACAAAGACACGAGTTACATTATAGAGGATGCGGGCCGGATTGTCAAACATTTTTTCACAATTTTTATGCTTTTTGGATGGAAAGCCCCACGGCCCGGCGGTCCCTCACCGGTGCAGCAGGGGAGAGAGGGGCTTGTAGACCAGGAAAGCCAGCACCATGTCCAGCAGGCCCTTGAGCAGGGTAAAGGGGGCGTTGAAGATGATCAGGCAGGCCAGCAGGCCGTCCACGGAGGGGATCAGCTCCTGATACATGCCGATGATGGTGTCCAGGGGCATGAAGACGGTGTAGAAGGGATAGGAGATGAAATAATTGACCGGGATGCTGCAAATGGCCATGACTGCCGCACCAGCCAGAGCGCCCAGCAAAGCACCCATACGGGTCTTTTTGTATTGGTAGATCAGCCCCGCCGGGATCACGAAGCAGACGCCCAGCAGGAAGTTGCACAGTTCGCCTACGCCGTTGGTGGAACTCATGGCCAGGTTGATGAGGTTCTTCACCAGGCACACAGCCGCACCGCTGAGGGGCCCGATACTGAATGCCGCCAGCAGGGCAGGCAGTTCAGAGAAGTCCATCTTGACAAAGGGTGGGATCAGGAAGGGGATGGGGAAATCCAGGGCCATGAGGACGGTGGCGGCCGCCGCCAGCATGGCGGTGACAGCGAGCTTGTGGGTCTTTTGGGTGGTTGACATAAAAATACACTCCTTTACGGTAATACCCGAAGACAATCCATCCCCGGAGTGCTGCCGCAAACGAGTGCGCACATCTTCTTCCATCCAGACTGTAACTGTCGGTACCGGAATTGCACCGGTTCAACGCTTGCGCGGTCGCGGACTTGCATCCATGCGGATGCTCACCGCCGGTGGGGACTTTCACCCCGCCCTGAAGATGAATGATTCGGTTGTTGCTTTTATTATACGCATCGCAAGAAAAAAATCAAGCATTATTTTTCCCGGTTCAGGCTGGTGTCGCCGTGCGCAGTTTCATAGGCGGCAGCGAGGTCACTGCTGCGGATGTCAAGTTCTCCCCGGAGCGGGCCATCAACTCTGCGGCCGTGTCTCATATCGTTGACTTTATTGAGAATGTGAGCGATAATGGTGACGGTACTGTCACGATCAAGACCTACTATCCCTACGGCCCCGCGCTGCGCAACCTGGCGATCCCCTTTGCGGCCATCGTGCCCAAGGCCCTGGTGGAGGCTGACGAGGCCAACTTCATCCTCAATCCTGTGGGTTCCGGCTCCTGCCAGTTCGTGGAGTGGAAACAGGGCGGCCACATCACCATGAAGTCCGTTGACGACTACTACGCCGGTAAAGCTGCTGCGGAGAACCTGATCATGTGTGTGGTTCCCGAAAACGCCCAGCGCTCCATCGCCCTGGAGACCAGAGCGGTGGATCTGGCTTACGGCCTGTCAATGATATCTCCAAGGTGGAGGACAACCCTGGCCGGGTGGCAAGCGTCATTTCCTCCCTCAGCTGCACCCATATCAGCCGTACCAGCGCCGGTGAGCACGAGCTGGCCTGCTTCGGCTGGACCACCTCCAGCGGCGACGCGGACTACACCTACTACTCCCTGGAGCACTCCAGCCAGCAGGGCGCGCCCGGCAACCGCAGCTTCATCAGCGATCCCGAGGTGGATCAGCTCATTGAGGACGCCCGCTCCAGCAGCGATGAGGCGACCCGCAAGGAGCTGTATCAGAAATTGGCGATCAAGCTGGCTGAGTACAACAATAACATGCCCATTCTCTACACCGCTGTCAATGTAGGCGCCAGCAAGAACGTAGAGGGATTCGTTATGGACGTGAATGAGTACCATCACTTGGAAAACGTCAGGGTCGCCCAGTAACCCGGTTTAACTTTTCGGGCTGCTGGCGCACCGCTGGCAGCCCGAACCGTATGGAGGAGATACATTATGAGACTTTCCCACATGACATGGCCCCAGGTCCAGGCATACTTTGAAAAAAGCGACATCGTGCTGCTGAGTATCGGCAGCATCGAGTGCCATGGCCGACACATGCCCCTTGGCACAGACACTATTATCCCCGAGCACCTGCTGGAGAAGATCGAGAAAAAGAGCGACGTGCTCATTGTCCCTACCATCCCCTTTGGCGCCTGCCAGAGCCTGGCGCCCTATCCCGGCACAATCGATATTGATAACGAGGTACTCTACCTGTTCTGCAAGCAGATTTTTGAGAGCCTGTACAGCCATGGGGCCCGGAAGTTTGTGTTCCTCAACGGCCACGGCGGCAACATGAAGATGATCGAGCGGCTGGGGCTGGAGTATGAGAAGAAGGGCTGTCTGGTGGCCGGGCTCAACTGGTGGCTGATGGCCTGGGACATGAACCCGGCCTGGAAGGGCGGTCATGGCGGTGGCGAGGAGACCGCGGCCATCATGGGCATCGACCCGTCCCTGGTGGACAAGAGCGAGATCGGCGGGGAGCTGAAGCTCTTCGACCTGACCGATAACCTGAAGGCCACTGGTTTCCGTTCTGTGCAGTACAAGGGCGTGTCTGTAGAGATCATGCGCAGCACCCCCCATGTGACCGACAGCGGATGGATCGGGCCTGACCATCCCAGCACTGCCACCGAGGAGTGGGGCAGGGAGATGCTCCAGACCACGGCGGACTACATCGTGGACTTCATGGAAGAATTCAAGAAGGTCAAGCTGGGCTGAGGAGGGAAATGTCACAATGATGGACAAGAAACAGACGCTTGAGATGATCGCCGCAATCTCCAATGCCAACGGGGCCCCGGGCTTCGAGGACGAGGTGGTTGCCGCCATCCTGCCGTATGCTAAGGAATTGGGCGAGACCCAGGTGGACAGGATGCGGAACCTGTACATCCGCCGCAATGGGAACACCGGTGCGCGCCCGGTGGTGCAGCTGGATGGCCACAGCGACGAGGTGGGCTTCATGGTCCAGGCCATCTGCCC
>JAAWKB010000086.1 GCA_022797115.1 Oscillospiraceae bacterium | reverse complement strand
TTCCATATGACCATGCCCCCCAAGGCCTACATCTACGCCATCCCCTACGAGTACTATGAGAAGGATGACGTGCGCCGCTACGGTTTCCACGGCACCAGCCACCGCTATGTCTCCGCCCGCGCCATCGACATGCTGGGCAACCCGGAGCATAGCAAGGTGATCTGCTGCCACCTGGGCAATGGTTCCTCCCTCTCCGCTGTGGTGGACGGCAAGTGCGTGGACACCACCATGGGCCTCGGGCCCCTCGCCGGTTTCCCCATGGGCACCCGCTCCGGCGACGTGGACGCCACCATCCTGGAGTACCTGATGGGCCGCTACGGCTACGACATCAAGGAGATGCTGAACATCCTCAACAAGAAGAGCGGCGTGCTGGGCATCTCCGGCGTCAGCTCCGACTTCCGTGACCTGGACGAGGCCGCTGCCAAGGGCAATGAGCGCGCCGCCCTGGCCCTGGAGAAGTTCATCTATGAGGTGCGGAAGTTCATCGGCGCTTACGCCAACGCCATGGGCGGTGTGGACGCCATCGTGTTCACCGCCGGCATCGGTGAGAACTCCATCGACCTGCGCAAGCGGATCTGCGAGGGCATGGAGTACATGGGCGTAAAGATGGACGCGGAGAAGAACAATGTCCGCGGCCAGGAGGTGGACGTGTCCGCCGACGGCTCCAAGGTGAAGATCTTCGTCATCCCCACCAATGAGGAGCTGATGATCGCCATGGATACCGCCGCCCTCTGCAACAAGTAAATTCAACCCATTTGCGCCGCTGCGCTCGTTTCCCCGGCTGGTCCGGGGGTAAAACAGAGTGCGGCGGCGCATACTGTATCAATAGATATTCTTTTCTTCTGCAAACGGAAAGGATTAAAAACCAGGCCTTGTTTGAAAATTGGCGGAAAAAGATCCGCCGTTTGGGCGTTTTGCCATTTTTCAAACATGGCCTAGACACCTTGTAACAGGAGGAGATCAGTATGCTGAAGGATCAGGTTGCCATCATCACCGGCGGTACCCGGGGGATTGGCTATGCCATTGTGGAAAAGTATCTGGAGAATCACGCCGCCGTCGTCCTCTGCGGCTCCCGCCAGGAGACAGCGGACAAGGCGGTGGCCGCGTTGAAGGCCAAGGACCCCACATGGAAGGTGGAGGGGATTGCGCCGGATTTGACGGATTATGCCTCGGTGAAGGAGGCGTTCCAGGGCGTCCAGGACCGCTATGGGCGCATTGATATCCTAGTGAACAACGCCGGGCTCTCATCCTCCGACCCCCTCTCCGCCTATACGCCGGAGATGTTCCGGAAGGTGATGGCCCTCAACGTGGACGCTGTGTTCTACTGCATCCGGGCGGTGTACGACGCTATGGCCGCCCAGAGGAGCGGGTGCATCATCAATACCAGCAGCGTGGTCAGCCGCTTCGGCCAGCCCAGCGGCGTGGCCTACCCCACCAGCAAATTTGCCATCAACGGCCTGACCCTCTCTCTGGCCCGGGAACTGGGCCCCCAGGGCATCCGGGTCAACGCGGTGGCGCCGGGCATCACCAACACGGACATGATGAAGGCTGTGCCGGAGAACGTTATCACCCCGCTGATCAACCAGATCCCCTTGCGCCGCATCGGGGAGCCGGAGGACCTGGCCAATGCCTTCCTCTTCCTGGCCAGCCCCGCAGCCTCCTATATCACCGGGGAGATCCTCCATGTGGGCGGCCAGGTCCGAACCTGACCCCGTCCCCCAAAGCCGGGCAGGGCCTGGGCGGTAGAATTGACCGCCCAGGCCCTGTTTTTTTGTATGCAGGACATTTTCCAGCCGCTATGTCTGCCCCAGGGATATTCTGTATGTATATGAGGGTTTCAGCGGATTTTCTTCCGCTTTCCGTTGACTTTGCCCATCAGAAATGGTAAAATTGTCTGGGATAATCAGGCCCCAGGGCCCATAAAACACATATTGATAACCAAGGAGACCATCTATGGAGCGTTACTATCAGCCAGCAATCGAAACCGCATCCAGAGATCAGCTCCTGGCCTGGCAGAACGAACGCCTGGTCAGGCAGGTGCAGCATGTATGGGACCATGTCCCCTACTACCGGAAAAAGATGGAGGAGAAGGGCGTCGCCCCTGGCGAGATCCAGGGCGTGGAGGATCTCCACAAGCTCCCCTTCCTCACCAAGGACGACCTGCGGGAGGCATACACTTACGGCCTGCTGGGGATGCCCCTCAAGGACTGCACCCGCATCCAGTCCACCTCCGGCACCACCGGGCGGCGGGTGGTTGCCTTCTATACCCAGCACGACATTGACCTGTGGGAGGACTGCTGCGCCCGGGCCATCGTGGCCGCTGGCGGCACGGATGAGGATGTCTGCCACGTCAGCTACGGCTACGGCCTCTTTACCGGCGGTCCCGGCCTGAACGGCGGCAGCCACAAGGTGGGCTGCCTGACGCTGCCCCTGTCCTCCGGCAATACGGACCGCCAGCTCCAGTTTATGGTGGACCTGGGCTCCACCATCCTGTGCTGCACCCCCTCCTATGCGGCCTATCTGGCCGAGAGCATCCACGAGCGGGGATTGCGGGACCAGATCAAGCTCAAGGCGGGCATTTTCGGCGCCGAGGCATGGAGCGAGGAGATGCGCCGGGATATCGAGTCCAAGCTGGGCATCAAGGCCTATGACATCTACGGCCTGACCGAGACCAGCGGCCCGGGCGTCGCCTTTGAGTGCTCCGCCCAGGCGGGGATGCATATCAATGAGGACCACTTTATCGCTGAGATCATCGACCCGGACACCAGCGAGGTCCTGCCCGAGGGGAGCAAGGGCGAGCTGGTGTTCACCGCCATCACCAAGCAGGCGTTCCCCCTGCTGCGCTACCGCACCCGGGATATCTGCGTGCTCAGCCGGAAGCCCTGCGCCTGCGGCCGCACCCACATCAAGATGAGCAAGCCCATGGGACGCAGTGACGATATGCTCATTGTCAAGGGCGTCAACGTCTTCCCGTCCCAGATCGAGACTGTCCTGCTGGAGCAGGGCTATCCCGCCAACTACCAGATTCTCGTTGACCGCGTGAACAACTCCGACACCCTGGAGGTCATGGTGGAGATGACGGCGGAGAACTTCTCCGACAACCTGGGCCGGATTACCAGGATGGAGCAGGGCCTGGTGACGGCCCTGAAGGCGATGCTGGGCATTTACGCCAAGGTCCGTCTGGTAGCGCCCAAGACCATCACACGCAGCGAGGGCAAGGCCGTGCGTGTCATCGACAAGCGCAAGATTTGAGAGAGGAGCGAACTGGTATGACGATCCATCAGATCTCTATATTCCTGGAGAACCGCGCCGGCCAGCTGGCCGATATCACCGCGATCCTGTCGGAAAACCATGTGGATCTGCGGGCCATCAACATTGCGGAGACTGCCGACTATGGCGTGCTGCGCCTGATTGTGGACGACGCCCAGCGCGCCTCCGCCATCCTCCTGGAGCGCGGCTTCATCCTGACAATGACCCCGGTGGTGCCGGTGGCTGTGCCTGACCGCCCCGGCGGGCTGAACGAGGTCTTGCAGGTGATCTCCCGGGCGGAGATCGACGTGGAGTACATGTACTCCGTGTTCGGTCAGAAGGAGGGCCTGGCCTATATGATCTTCCGGGTGGGCGACCCGGAGCGGTTCAACGCCGTGCTGGCATCCAGCGGCCTGGCCGCCGTCCCCGGCGATGAGCTGGGCACACACTGAGGCCGCCATTCATCAAAAATAACCGGGGCCGTCCGGCGGCCCCGGAATCCCAATCAAAAGGACTGATTTACCATGCAGGAAATGAGCAGAAAGAACCGGCTGTTTACGGACTCCGTTATCCGCCGCATGACCCGGATCGCCATCGATTGCGGGGCCATCAACCTGGCCCAGGGGTTCCCCGACTTTGACCCGCCCAAGGCGATGACCGACCGTCTGGCTGAGGTCAGCGCCCAGGGCCCCCACCAGTACCCCATCACCATGGGTGCGCCCAACTTCCGGGAGGCCCTGGCCCGCAAGTGCGGGCGGTTCATGGGCCGCACCCTGGACCCCAACACGGAGATGGTCGTCACCATCGGCTCCACGGAGGCCATGGTGGACACGATCTTCGCCCTGACCAACCCCGGTGACAAGATTATCATGTTCTCCCCCTACTTTGAGAACTACCACGCCCAGGCCATCATGGCCGACTGTGAGCCGGTGTTCGTCCCTCTGGTGCCGCCCTCCTTCCACTTTGACGCCAATGTTCTGGAGGACGCCTTCAAGCAGGGGGCTAAGGCCATCCTGATCTGCAACCCCTCCAACCCCAGCGGCAAGGTCTTCACCTACGACGAGCTGAAGCTGATTGCAGACCTTTGCATCAAGTACGACGTGTACGCCATCATGGACGAGGTGTACGAGCACATCATCTATGAGGGGAACAAGCATGTCTACATGAACAGCCTGCCCGGCATGTGGGAGCGGACGGTCAGCTGTTCCAGCCTCTCCAAGACCTACTCCGTCACCGGCTGGCGTCTGGGCTACGCCATCGCCCCCCAGGAGATCATGGACCGCATCAAGCAGTACCACGATTTCAACACCGTGGGCGCACCCTCCCCCTTGATGGAGGCCGCCGTGGTGGGCCTGGATATGCCGGACAGCTACTATGAGGAGTTCGGCGCGCACTATGCCCATATGAAGAAGATCTTTACCGACGGCCTGAAAAATATCGGCATCCCCTTCACCGACCCCCAGGGCGCGTATTTCGTTCTGGCCAACATCGGCCCCTACCTCAAGCCGGGCCAGGGCGACGTGGCCTTCTGCGAGGAGATGGCCCACAAGGTGGGCGTCGCCTGCGTCCCCGGCACCTCCTTCTTCCGGGAGGATGTCCAGGACATTGTCCGCGTCCACTTTGCCAAGAAGGATGAGACCCTCTATGAGGCCCTCAACCGCCTGTCCGATATCAAGGCGAAAATGGCATAATAGCCCCCATTGCGAGGCGGCCGCTCCTCCCGTTCGGGAGAAGCGGCCGCCTCGTCAATCATTCCTGGTGTGAACCATCCAGCGGATGCCCGCACTCCGGGCAATGCTTCGGCCTTCTGCCCCTGATCTGGAAGGCGGCATGGCAATTGGGACAGCGATAGAAGATCACAGTCTGAAGCATCCCCGACAGCAGAACAACAATCCCTGCGATACCGGGCCAATTCACCTGGGTCATCAGGGAGATCAGGCATAAAACGAACCCTGTATAGAGGCAAATATTGTATATCAAATAGCTTTTCCTGTAATCCATCAGCCCGTCCTCTTTTCATCCTTCCAGCTGCTTCTGTGGGCAGGGGATAGGGAGTATCCGCAGCGGGCAGCTGAAAAATTTTTGCTTTTTCCGATAACTGTCCGGATTTACGGACTGGGTATGTGGTATCCTGATTCCAGAAGCAAAGGAAACGCATCTGGAAAGGAGAAGCGTTATGAAGGGATATTACAACAACAGCGGTTATATGGGATATGTAGAGGGCCGGTGGGTGCTGTTCGCCTGTGAGCAGGATTATACGGAGTACATGGAGGAATAAGCAGGGGGGCGTCCTCATCTCCCGCAGACGCTGGGCCCCGTCCTCAGCGGTATTCCTTGCCGAGCCGCCGGTACATCGTCTTTTTCACAGCCCGCAGGATATTTTCATAGCCGGTGCAGCGGCACAGGTGGCCGCTGAGCAGCTTGCGCAGTTCCTCGTCCGTGTACTCCCTGCCGCTCTCCAGGATCTCCACGGCGGTCATGATAAAGCCCGGCGTACAGAACCCGCACTGGATAGCGGCCTCGTCAATAAACGCCTGCTGGATGTCCGACAGCTCCCCGTTGGGGCCCAGCAGGCCCTCCACAGTGCGGATGGACTTGCCGTCCGCCCAAACAGCCAGGTACAGGCAGGAGTTGAAGCACGCCCCGTCAATGATGACATTGCAGGCCCCGCACTCCCCCACCTCGCAGCCCTTTTTCACACTGGTCAGCTGGAAATCGTTGCGGAGCATGTCTGTCAGGGATGCCCGCACATCCACCATCTGCTCTACATCCCTGCCGTTGATCTGGCAGCGGATCAATTTGTATTGTGCGCTCATGCGATCACACCTCCCGCCAGCTTACTGGATTCCACCAGGCACCGCTTGGCCATCTCCACAGCGATATGCTCCCGGAAGTCCTTGCTGGCCCGCCAGCTGTCCCGGGGATGGATATCCTCCAGCACTGCCGCCGCAAAAGCCTCCACGGTTCCGCCTGTCAGCGGCTGCCCCGCTGCCGCCGCTTCGGCGGCGGGGGCGCGCATGGGGATGGGGCCAGCCACGCCATAGGCGATCCGGGCACGCCGGATGGTCCGCTTGTCCTCGCTAAGCACCACGTTCACGGAGCAGCCGGTGGTGGCAATATCCATCGCATGGCGCATGGCGTACTTGATATAGTGCCCGTAACAGCCCGTATAGCTCTCTTTGGGGATGAGGATGGCGGTCTGGATCTCATCCGGGCGGAGGTCCACCTTTCCGGCGGAGAGGTAGAAGTCCTGAATAGGGACGCGCCGTACGCCGTCCGCCCCCGTCAGCTCCACGATGGCATCCCAGGCAAAGAGGGTGGAGGCGGAGTCTGCACTGGTTACGCCATTGCAGGTGTTGCCGCCGATGGTGCCCGCATTGCGGATCTGGGGCCCGCCCACCATGTCCACCGCTTCACCCAGTACGTTGATGTATTCCTGAATAATAGGGTCCCGGGTGATGGCGGTGAAGCAGGTGAGGGAACCGATGCGGATGTTTCCCTCCCCGTCAATGGATACGCCCCGCAGCCCGTCAATCCCGAAAATGGAGATCAGCTCCGCCCCGGCCCGTTTGCCCTCCCGCATCTGCACCAGCACATCCGTGCCCCCTGCGATGATCTGGGCCTGGGGATGCTCCAGCCGCAGGCGCACCGCGTCCTGGACAGAGCCGGCCTCATATAACGCTTTGATATCGTACATATACCATCTACCTCCTGGTATCCATTCTTTTCTTTGTGAACAAAGAAAAGAATCAAAAGAAAGACTTTACCCGCAAAGCTTCGCTTTGCTGTTGTTTTGATAATAGGACGCAAGCAAGGCGGACGCCTTGCGTAAAAATTCTTTTTGATTCTTTTTCTTTTAAGAAAAAGAATGTCCGCCCTACAGCAGCCCCGCCTTTTTGAACGCCGTAAACAGCACATGGGGCGTCATAGGCGCGCTGTTGAGGGCCACGCTGGTGGCCTGCAAAATAGCATTGCGGATGGCCGGGGCCGGGGAGCAGGCCGGGGGCTCCCCCAGGGCCTTGGTGCCGTAAGGGCTGGTGGGTTCCGGGTTCTCCACGAACTCCGCCCGCAGATGGGGGTGGTCCATGAAGGTGGAGAGCTTGTAGTCCAGCAGGTTATTGTTGAGGGGGCGGCCCGTCCTTTCATCAAAGAGCAGCTGCTCGCTCAGGCCGTAGCCGATGCCCATGGACATGCCGCCGTGGACCTGGGCCTCCGCCAGCGCGGGGTTGATGAGCCTGCCGCAGTCGTGGACATTGACAATATCCAGCAGCTTCACCTGGCACAGGGGGATGTCTACCTCCACCTCCGCAAAGGTACAGCCGAAGGAGTAGGCGTTGTTTTTGATCTGGTAGGTACTCTCGGCGGTGATATGCTGGGAGTGGGTGAGGCTGTAGAGGGCCTCGGTGGCCAGCTCCCCCAGGCCCATCAGCTCCCGGCCATCGGTGATGCGGATAATCTTCCCGTCAATGAGATCCAGGTTTTCCTTGGCCTGCCGGGTCAGCTCCACGGCGCAGGACAGGATTTTATCCCGCAGCAGCTCCCCGGTCTGGCGCAGGGCGAAGCCGCCCACGTAGGTCTGTCGGGAGGCGTAAGCCCCTGTACCGAAGGGGGTGAGATCCGTATCCTGGGTGGACACCATATGTACGTCCGCAAAGGGGATGCCGATGGCGTCGGCAGCCATCTGGGCGAAGGCGGTGTCACAGCCCTGGCCGATCTCCGTTTCGCCGGTCTGGATCTGGACGGAACCATCCTGGTTGAGCACCATCCGACAGGAGCAGGACTCCAGGGAGATGGGCCACACGGCGGTGTTGTACCAGAACAGAGCCATGCCGATCCCACGGCGCACCGGGCCGGACTGATTCTGGTAGTCCTGCCGCTTCTGCTGGTAGCCGATGGCGGCCATGCCCCGGTCCATCACCTGACGGAAGCTGTCAAAATAGTTCTCATTTTTGCTGAAAGCGTCCACATAGCCCTGGGGCATTGCCACTTGCCGGCGGTACTCCACCGGGTCCCGGCCCAGGGCTTTCGCCACGTCGTCCAGATGGGCCTCGCCGGCCCACATGGCTTGGGGAATGCCATAGCCGCGCATCGCCCCGGCGGCGGGCTTGTTGGTAAACACAGTCCAGGCGTCGCCCTCCACGTTGGGACAGGGGTAGATCTGGGGGAAGGCCCCCATCCCCTTGGCCGCGATGCCGTGGCCGTGGGAGGCATAGGCCCCCTGATTGGAGAAGCACTCGATTTTCCGGGCCGCGAAGGTCCCGTCTGGCCGGACAAAGGAGATGATATGGGTCCGGATGGCGTGGCGGACCCGGTTGTTGACAAA
>JAAWKB010000085.1 GCA_022797115.1 Oscillospiraceae bacterium | reverse complement strand
GCGCATCCGCGGATGCGCAGCCTCAGCTTTCCTGTTACCGCTCGTAGGGCGACAGCTCCAGGCGGATGAAGTAGCCCTGGTCGTGGGAGCAGACGGGGCACTTGGCCGGGGCCTGCTTGCCGGTGAGGACATGGCCGCAGTTAAGGCACATCCAGCCGGTTTCCACGTCGCTGACGAACAGCTTGTTCTCCCGCATATACTTGGCAAACCGCTCAAACCGCTCGGCGTGGACCTTCTCAATCTCCGCGATCTGGCGGAAATGGCGGGCAATCTCCGCAAACCCTTCCTCCTGGGCCTTGTCCGCAAAGGCCGGGTAGATGTCGCCAAACTCGTCCATTTCGTGCTGCCGGGCCAGCTCCAGGAGCTTCTGGGGCTGGTCGGGCAGGTCGACGGGGTAGTTGGCGGTGATGGTCACATTCTCGCACCCCGCCTGCTTGAGATGGTTATAAAACACCTCCGCATGTTCCTTCTCCTGCCCGGCCGTGTAGAGGAAAACGGCCTCCAGAAGCTGTAATTTGTTCTGCTGGCAGATGCCCGCCGCAAAGGTGTAACGGTTGCGGGCCTGGCTCTCCCCGGCAAACGCGCGCAGAAGGTTCTCCTTTGTGGTGCTCTCTCGCAATTCCATAGGAAATTCTCCTTTCATGATGTGGATACCTCTAGTCTCTTCCAAAAATTTTCCTTTATTCCTCCGATGCTGTGTATAATGCCTGCGCCCGGCGGGCATACTAGGCCCGTACCGCTTTGAGAAAGGAGGGCCTTCCTGCTATGAAGAATTCTCAGAACAACCAGAACAACAACCAGAATCAGAACAACAATAATCAGAACCAGAACAACAACCAGAACCAGAATAACCAGAATCAGAACCAGAACAAGCGCTGATTGACGATGGGCAGGCCGCCGGCGGAACATGCCGGCGGCCTTGTGCTGTCCGCGGAGCGGGGACATAAAATTTGCATGGAAGAAAAAAAGATGTATACATTTGAGAAAAAGCGTGGTATACTAGTTTCGTATGAGCGCGGGCCGGCCCTCCGGTCCCGCCGTCCGCCCCCCGCTGCGGGGCGGGCTTTGATTGATTTTTGCAGGCAGCTGCGGGCGGGCCTGTATAAAATATTTTGCTGTATGCGCCGCAGGCGGCATACGGCGCGAAGAGCCATCCTGACTACATAGCGGGCGGCGTCCCCCGGCAACCCACGATGCGAGGTGCGGTTCCGGGACGTTTTCCCGCCTGTTTGTGTTGCGCTTTTCTTCCTGAAAATTCGACTGTTTCAACAAAAAGGAGTGCAAAAATTTGGCAGAAAAAATGAAGATTATCCCCCTTGGCGGCCTCAACGAGGTCGGCAAGAATATGACGGTTTACGAACACGGCGGCGAAATGATCGTGGTGGACTGCGGCATGGGTTTCCCCGACGGGGACATGTACGGGATTGATTTGGTGATCCCCGATGTGACATACCTTGTCAAAAACAAGGCCCGCATCCGCGGCCTGTTTATCACCCACGGCCATGAGGACCACATTGGCGCCATCCCCTATATCCTGCGCCAGGTCAACATGCCGGTGTACTGCACCCGCCTGACCGCCGGCCTGATCAAGCTGAAGCTGGAGGAGCACGGCCTCATCAAGCAGACCAAGCTCATTACTGTGGAGGCCGGCGAGATGATCCGGGTGGGCAAGTTCTATGTGGAGTTCATCCACGTCAACCACTCCATTGCGGACTCTGTTGCCTTTGCCATCCACACCAGCATGGGTGTGCTCATCCACACCGGCGACTTCAAGATTGACTCCACCCCCATCGACGGCGACGTCATCGACCTGGGCCGCTTTGGCGAACTGGGCCGGGAGGGTGTGCTGGCCCTGCTGGCGGATTCCACCAACGTGGAGCGGCCGGGCTACACCATGAGCGAATCCATTGTGGGCAGGACCTTCGACCGGCTCTTTACCGGCTGCAAGCAGCGTATCATCGTCACCACCTTCGCCTCCAATGTCCACCGTATCCAGCAGGTGATCGATGCGGCCGCCAACTGCGGACGCAAGGTGGCCGTCTCCGGGCGCAGTATGGAGAATATCATGCGTGTTGCCACAGAGCTGGGCTATATGAAGCTGCCCAAGAATACGCTGGTAGATCTCAACAAGATCAAGTCCCTGCCCCTGGATAAACAGGTCCTGGTCACAACGGGCAGCCAGGGCGAGGAAATGAGCGCCTTGTACCGGATGGCCTTCTCCCAGCACCGTCAGATCGACGTGGGGCCCGGCGACCGGGTCATTATCTCCGCCAGCGCCATCCCCGGGAACGAAAAAACTATCGGCCGGGTCATCAATGAGCTGTTCCGCAAGGGTGTGGATGTGATCTACGACAAGTCCGACCCACTCCATGTCTCCGGCCACGCCTGCCAGGAGGAGCTCAAGATCATCCACGCCCTCACCCGCCCGAGGTTCTTCATCCCCCTTCACGGCGAGCAGCGGATGCTCCGCCGGCATGTAAACCTGGCGATGGAGATGGGGATGGACCGGAAAAATATTGTCCTGCCGGATATCGGCAGCGTGATTGAGCTGACAACCAAGACCATCAAGATTGCCGATTCCCCCGCCCCCTCCGGCTCTGTGCTGGTGGACGGCAGCGGTGTAGGCGATGTGGGCGCGGTGGTGCTGCGGGACCGGAAGATCCTAGCAGAGGACGGCATGGTAGTTGTGATCCTCAACCTCCAGCACGGCCAGCTCCTCAGCGAACCGGAGATCATCACGCGGGGCTTTATCTATGTGAAGGAGTCCGAGGAGCTGATGCGGGAGCTGAAAGAGGTTGCCGGGACAGCCGCCCTGGCCGCTATCAGCAAAAAGAGCCGGGACATGGGCGAGCTGCGCAGCGCGGTGAAATCCGCCGTCAACGGCTACCTCTTCAAGCACACCAAGCGCAGTCCCATGGTGATCCCCGTAGTCAATAAGCTGTAAATTTGGAAGGGCCTGGCTGCTATATGGCGCCAGGCTCTTTTCCGATTCGTCAGTTTTTCTTCGATTGATGGAGGGCAGCGCAAAGAGGCCCCTGGCAACATGCTGCCAGGGGCCTCCAATGCTATATTGAGAGATGATACAGGCGGGGCAGCTTACTTCAGCTCCACCTTGCCGCCGGCCTCCTCAACCTTGGCCTTCATGGCCTCGGCGTCCTCCTTGGACAGGCCCTCCTTCAGGGTCTTGGGCGTGCCCTCGACGACAGCCTTGGCCTCAGCCAGGCCCAGGCCGGTGATCTCACGGACAACCTTGATGACCTTGATCTTGGCAGCGGCGTCAAAGCCGGCCAGGACCACGTCAAACTCGGTCTTCTCCTCAGCAACAGGGCCGGCAGCAGCGGCGGGAGCGGCCATGGCGGCGGCGGAAACGCCAAACTCCTCCTCCAGGGCGTGAACCAGCTCGCTCAGCTCCAGAACAGTCAGAGCCTTCACTTCCTCGATCATAGCAGTAACTTTCTCGCTAGCCATTGTTAGGTACCTCCTAATCGTTTTTCAAATAAAATAAAGTATCGGTCAGCCGCCCGTTTACTCGGCGGCGGGAGCGGGCTCCTCTGCGGGAGCGCCCTGCTTCTCGGCAATCTGCTTGAGCACACAGGCCAGGCCGGAAATGGGGGCCAGCATGGTACCCAGAACCTGGGCCCGCAGGACGGGCAGCGGGGGGATCTCAGCCAGGGCCATGACCTCATTGAGGGGCATTACCTTGCCGTCCATGAAGCCGCCCTTGATCTCAAAGCGGCCATCAATCTTCTTGGCGAAGTCGTTGACCACACGGGCGGGGGCTACGGGGTCGTCGTGGCAGATCGCCAGGGACGTGGTGCCGCTGAGCAGGCTGTCCAGCTCATTCATGCCGCAGTTGTCGACGGCAAAGCGCAACAGGGTGTTCTTCACAACAGCGTAATCCACGTTGTTCTTGCGCAGCTCGGCGCGCAGGGCGGTGTCCTCAGCCACGGTGATGCCCTTGTAGTCCACCAGCACACCGGCGGCGGCGTTCTGCAGCTTATTGGTCAGATCGGCCACAATGGCCTGCTTCTCGCTCAGAACCTTTGCGTTAGGCATTCTTGTTTTCACCTCCATTAGAATTTGCGGGAGTATGCGTTCAAGAACGGAAAACGGTCCTTGCGCAAAAGACGCAAGGACCGTGCTAATCAAGTAATGATCGGCAATCCTCGGCAGGATTTACAGGGCCGGGCCCCACCTGCTGTCTTTGGAACGCGGATTTTATTATAGCGAAGCCCTGACGGCTTGTCAAGATCAATTCCCCATTTTTTTGCATCTTTTCCGCAGAACATGTCTGAACATTGCCAACGCGTCCAAACAGCGGGCCATTTCCGCCAAGCTTCCCACCGTTTTTTTACCATACGGCAGTATACCCTCCAAAGCCGCTTTATCTGTCCTCCCCCCTCCCGGCCATACCGCCGGGTATCAACCCAGCCCCCGGCAAAAATTTAAGAAAAGCCAAAGAAACCACCATTGCATCGGGAAAGTAGATATGATACAATAAAGCATTACGAAAAAGATGAGAAAACGGAGGCGCTTCCATGACCACCCGCAACTTTCATAAACAGAGCCTGCTGAGCATTTTTGTCAGCTATTTCAGGCCCCATATGGGGCTCTTCCTCCTGGATATGGCCTGCGCGCTGATGATCTCCCTGATCGACCTGGCCTTCCCCTATGTCTCCCGGCTGTGCATGTATGAGCTCATCCCGGACAGCCGCTACCAGGCGTTTTTCAGCGTCATCGCCATACTGCTGGCCGCCTACCTCCTGCGGGCGGGCCTGCAATACGTGGTCTGCTACTGGGGCCACACCTTCGGCGTACTGGTGGAGGCGGACATCCGCAAGGACCTGTTCAGCCACCTCCAGACCCTCTCCTTCGGCTTCTACGACAAGAACCGCACCGGCCACCTCATGAGCCGGATGACGGCGGAGCTCTTTGACATCACAGAGCTGGCCCACCATGGGCCGGAGGACCTGTTCATCTCCGGCGTGACAGTGGCCGGGGCAATCGCCATCATGTTCACCATCCAGTGGCGGCTCGCCCTGGTGATGCTCCTGCTCATCCCGACCTTCCTGGTGGTCATCAACCTCAACCGCCGCAACATGATCCAGGCCTCCCGGCGGGTCAAGCAGAATATCGCCAGCATCAACGCGGACATTGAGTCCAGCATCTCCGGGATGCGCACCGCCAAGGCATTCTCCAATGAGAGCAAGGAGAGCGAGAAGTTCTCCGGGGCCAACGAGCGTTTCAAGACCTCCAAGAAGGAGCGGTACAAGGCCATGGCCTGGTTTATGTGCTCTATGGAGTTTTTTATGTGCATCCTGCCGGTGGCGGTCATCACCGTGGGCGGGCTGCTCATCATGGACGGGCAGATGACCTATGTGGATCTGATTACCTTCAGCCTCTACACCAGCACCTTCATCAATCCCATGCGCAAGCTCTCCAACCTCTCGGAGATGCTGATCGACGGCCTGGCGGGCCTGAGCCGGTTTGTGGAGCTGATGCGCATTGAGCCGGACCTCAAGGATAAGCCGGACGCCATCGAGCTGACCGGCGTAAAGGGGCAGATCGATGTGGACAACGTCTCCTTCGCCTACGAGCGGGACGACGCCGAGGTCCTCCACCATGTCTCCCTCCATGTGCGCCCGGGGGAGACCATCGCCGTGGTAGGCCCCTCCGGCGGCGGCAAAACCACCCTGTGCAGCCTGATCCCCCGGTTTTACGATGTGGGGACGGGCAGCATCAAAATCGACGGACATGACGTGCGGGATGTGCGCCAGCAGAGCCTGCGCCGAAATATCGGCGTGGTACAGCAGGACGTGTTCCTCTTTGCCGCCAGCATCATGGACAATATCCGCTACGGCCGGCCCGGCGCCACCACCGACGAAGTGATTGCCGCCGCCAAGCGGGCGGAGATCTACGACGATATCATGGCCATGCCCGACGGCTTCGACACCTACGTGGGCGAACGGGGGACCCTGCTCTCCGGCGGGCAGAAGCAGCGCATCTCCATTGCCCGCATCTTCCTCAAGGACCCGCCGGTGCTGATTCTGGATGAGGCCACCTCCGCCCTGGACAGCGTCACGGAGGCCAAGATCCAGCGGGCCTTCGACGAGCTGGCCCGGGGCCGCACCACCCTCATCATCGCCCACCGCCTCTCCACCGTCCGCAATGCCCACCGGATTCTGGTGATTCGGGACGGCGTGGTTGCGGAGGAGGGCAGCCATCAGGAGCTGCTGGCCCAGGGCGGAGATTATGCCCAGCTCTACAACACCCAGAATCTCCATGGATAAGGCCGCAGTGATCGCCAAAGCAGCCCAGGAGCCGGAGGACCGGCTCCTGCTGGCGCGGATTCTGGACAAGTACGACCAGTCCCAGCGGCGGAATATCCCCGCCGCTACCGTCTTCCTCAGCCCCCGGGAGCAGCAGCTGGCGGAGGGGATGCTCCGCGCTGCCGGGGTCCGGTCGGGATACGTCTTCGACGGCGGCTATGAGGAAGCGGAACGCCGCCTGCTGGTCTTCCTCCCCGACTGGGCGGAGGCTGCCGGGGATGAGCTGGTGTTCCTCCGGGCTACCTTCCACGGGCAGGACAGCACCCTGTCCCACCGGGACATCCTGGGCAGCCTCATGGGCCTGGGCGTCACGCGGGAGCGGGTGGGGGATATCCTGGTCTCCCCCCACAGCGCGGATATCGTGGCCGCGCCCTCCCTGCGGGATTTCTTCCTCCAGGAGTGGGGGCAGGCCGGCCGGGTGCGTCTGGATGTGTCCGAGATCGGGCGGGAGGCGCTGTGCGTCCCCCAGCTCCAGGTGAAAACCATCCGGGATACCGTATCCTCCCTGCGCCTGGATGCGGTAGCGGCCTCCGCCTTCTCCCTGAGCCGGGGGCGGGCGGCGGAGCTGATCGCCGCGGGCCGGGTGAATTTGGACCACACGCCCTGCCTCAAGCCGGATAAGCCGGTGGCGGAGGGGGCTGTCCTCACCGCCAGGGGCCTGGGCAAGGCGAAGCTCGCCGCGGTGGGCGGGCTGACGAAAAAAGGCCGTATCGGGATTACCATTGAACGTTACCTGTAAAAACCATCCCACCGGAGGACTGTTATTGTGGACTTCTCAAAAGACGAGCTGCTGGAGGCCAAGCGGCAGATCGACTCCACCCTGCATAAGCTGCGGGAGACCGTCAAAACCCTGGAGGCGAAAGAGCAGCCGCAGCGGTACAAATCCCAGCTCACGCTGGCAAAGCGGCGGATTCAGGCCTTTGAAATCGCCATCTGCCTGATCGAAAACGAGCTGTAGAACCAAGCCTATCGATCACCATATGTAAAGCTTTTCTTTTTGATCCTTTTTCTTCAGGAGAAAGGACGGCTACCATCAGGAGGCATTATGGAACAGTATAAGATTGACCGGATCAACGAGCTGGCACGGAAGAACAAGGCCCAGGGTCTGACAGAGGCGGAGAAGGCGGAACGGGAGCTTCTGCGGCGGGAATATATCGACTCCGTCGTCGGCAGCCTCACCGGGCAGCTGGAGCACACCTATCTTGTGGATGATAAGGGGAACAAGACGAAACTGCGCAGGAAAGAGGGCAAATAAATGGACGACTATTTTGACAAGGAAAAATTCACCGGCGGCCAGACGCCGCCCCGCCAAACGCCGCCGCCCTACCCTCCCCCGCCGCCCAGGCATCAGCCGCCGCCTAAGTACCAGCCGCCGAAAAACAGCTCCAACAATTCCGGCTGGTACAGCTGGCCGGTCATTATCATCCTCTTTTCCCTGGGCATCTGGCCGGTGGCCCTGGCGCTGCTGTTTTTCAATCTCTTCGGCAACAGCAGCAGCCGCAAAAACCAGAATGCTGCCTCCACTGCCCGCAAAACAGCCTACCGGCAGGCGGAAAGCGCGGTAGAGCGGGCCATGCGCAACGCGGAGGCCCGGGCTGACCGTGCCGCCGGGCACGCCGCGGACCGCACTGACCAGGCCATCCGGCGGGCCGCCGCCCAGGTGGAGCGGACCATCAGCCGCACGGCCAGGCAGGTGGAGCAATCCGCCAAGACCGCGCCGCCATTTGAACCGGCGAAGCCGGATAAGCAAAGGAAGGCGAAGCAGCCCAAGATCAAAAAATCCAAGCCCGCCGGGGTTCTGCTGCGGATGCTGGGCATCATCTTCCTGGCCGTTGGCGGCCTGGTGGGGATGGACTTCCTGAGCGAGGTCTTCTCGGGCTATTCGCCGGATTTGGACAACTTTTTCGCCAGCATCAGCTTTTTGTTCTCCGGCGGGCTGATGTTCTTCCGGGGCCATTACCTCAACCGCATGAACCGCCGCAGCCAGCGGTATATCCTGGCCATCGGCAATGTAGATGCCATGCCTCTTGACGTAATCGCCAAGCGCGTCAACCGCTCCCCGGCCAAGGCTGCCAAGGAGCTGCAAAAGCTCATTGACAAGGGCTACCTGGGGGAGGACGCCTATATTGACCACGAGCGGGGCTACTTCCTCCGCTTCGGGGCCACCCTGGAGGATGAGCGGCCGCCGGAGCCTGAGGCGGTTCCCGTGGAGCCTACGCCCAAGGAGACGGAGGAGGGCTACTCCGGCATCCTGCGCAAGATCCGCCACGCCAACGACCGGATTGCCGACCCGGAGCTCAGCCGGAAGATCGAGCGGCTTGAGCAGATCAGCGGCCTGATCTTCCGGGAGGTGGAGGAGCACCCGGAGAAGCGGGAGCGCATCCGTACATTTTTTGACTACTATCTGCCCACCACCCAGAAGCTGCTGGACACCTACGCGGAATTCGAGGAGACCGGCGTGGAGGGGGAGAACCTGCGCCAGGCCAAGGAGCGCATTGAGCAGACCATGGACGCCATTGTGGAGGGCTTCGAGCACCAGCTCGACCAGCTCTACAGCGCCGACGCCATGGACGTGGTCAGCGACATCAAGGTCATGGAGGCCATGCTCAA
>JAAWKB010000084.1 GCA_022797115.1 Oscillospiraceae bacterium | reverse complement strand
AGGTCATAGAGCCGCATATCCGGCTGGCTGGAGATGTAGCTCTGGATCAGCTCCCGTTGGGTTTCGATGGTGTCCGCCCCAGGCTTGCCGCTATCCTCCACAGACAGTCGGACATAGCCGCCCGCCTGGTACAGTTTCTTCGTGGCTTCTGCGGGTGCGGCCACTGGCAGGATGGGATTGACCTTGCGCTTCGGCCTTGCCATTTCAGACCGCCTCCTTTTCAGGGAGCAGCCCTTGGGCCTGCAAAAGAAGATCCGTCTCCCACCGAAATTCATTGTGCCAGCGGTAGACGATCTCAACGCGACGATCCCGGAAAATCAGGACGCGCTCAATCAGTGACACGACAATGGCCCGGTCTAAGGCGGTGATGTTCTGATGCTTGCGGAATTGGGCCATCCAGCCCCGCTCCTCGTTGAAGCTGGCCATTTCCTTGTCGATCTCCGCTTGAATTGCCTCGGCCTGTTCCTCCGCTTCTGTTCGACGGCGGGAATAGGTCTTTTTCAAGTCATGGTATTCCTCCCGGTCGATCACGCCATCCGCAAGACTTTCATACAAGGAGCGCAAAAGGGCCTGGTTGCGGTCAATTTCCTCCTGCTTCTTTGACAGCCGCACTTGCAGCTTTTTCACACTGGCTTGCTGGAGCTGGGCCGTGTCTGTCAATTCCAGTAGGTTGGAGAGGTCGATCACATCCCGGATGTGCTTTTTCAGGGCCACCAGAACGATTTCATCCAATGCTTCGATTCGCATGGAATGGGCGGAACAGCTTTTCTCGTTCTTGTGGGCGGAGCAGACGTAGTAAACATACCGCTTTTTGCCGGAAGGAACCGTTTTCCGTATCATGGCGCTGCCGCACTCCCCGCAGTAGACTATGCCGGAAAATAGCTCCACCGCCGTGCCGCTGACGCTGGTGCGGGTGTCCAGAGCGAGTACCTTTTGGACGCTCTCAAAGTCATAGCGGTCAATGATTGGTTCATGGCAGTTCTCCACCACCGCCCATTCCTCGCGGGGTTTCCGCACCAGCCGCTTGACCTTATAGCTGGGTGTGGTAACGCGTCCCTGTTCCAGCACACCGATATAGACCGGGTTTTTCAAGATACGCAGCACCATTCCGGCACTCCAAGTGGATTCCTCTTTCACCCGGAAGGCGGTGGAGTAGCGCATCCCCTGGGAGCGTTTGTAGTCCATGGGGGTGGGGATGCCGTCCTTGGTCAGCCGACAGGCGATGTCACCTGCGCTGATGCCGTCCAGCTTCCACTTGAAGATGTCCCGCACCACATCGGCGGCGTAATCGTCTACCAGCAGGCGGTGATGATCCTCCGGGTCTTTCCGATAGCCAAAAACAGCAAAAGAGCCGATGAAATCTCCGCGCTGGCGTTTGATTTCAAGCTGGCTCCGTGTTTTCACCGAGGTGTCCCGGCAATATGCCTCGTTTACGAGGTTTTTGAACGGGATGACCAGCTCATCAGATTCCACATTGCTGTGCAGGGTGTCATAATGGTCGTTGATTGCGATGAACCGCACACCGAGGAAGGGGAATAGCTGTTCCAAGTATTCCCCCACACCCAGGTGATTGCGGCCAAACCGGGATAAGTCCTTGACCACGATGCAGTTGATTTTGCCTGCCTTGACCTCGGCCATCATCTCATGGAAGGCCGGTCGGTCAAAATTGGAACCTGTGTAGCCGTCATCCACTTTCATGCCGCACTCCCGCAACTCCGGGTGGCGCGACAAATAATCACGGATCAGGTCTTTCTGGCCCGTGACGCTGTTGCTTTCGTCTTTGTCGCCGTCCTCGCGGGACAGGCGGACATAGCCGCAGACATTCCATGCCTGTTCAGCAGTTAGGTTCATGTTCTTCTCTCCTAATTGTTAAAGTCTGATCAGCAAAACACTTTAACAACCAGGGGAGCGCTGGGGCGTCCTGTTGCCGTCATGTTAACATAACATCCAGGGAATGTCCAGAGTGTTTTGCAAATTTCTTCTTCAGCATTTTGAGCGTATGTAAGAGAGCATCCTGTCCTCCAGGGTGACATCCGTGTCTGTGAAGCTGACCTTCACCACGTATTTCCCATGGCGGTAACAGTAGGGATTGCCGATCTGACGGATGAAATCCAAAATCCGCTCCCGCTTGGGGAGGGCGGTATTGACCTCCACATCCCGGATATCCCGCAGGGTAGCCGGGTCTACAGCGCGAACGTCCACGTTCTGCATCGCGTCAAGCTGCTCTCTGGTATAGGTACTCTGTTCCATACGATCCCTCCCTTCTTGTCCAGTCTATGACAGCACTGTTTGTCCACATTCCGTGGAAAGTGCAAAACCGCCGCAGTCCGTTCCCAGTCTGCGGCGGTATGATGTATCAGCCCTTGAAGCGGTAGGGGAGTTTCCGTCCCCCGCTCCGCTGGCCGTTGTACTTATCCCAAATGACGCGGGCAAAACGCAATGCGGCACGGTTGGTGGAGAAGTCCACCTTGCCGCGCCGGATGATTTCATCTGGTTCTACGGCGGACAGCCGCTTGATGAAGGCGGCATCGTCCAGCTCCGTCTCATAGGTTTTGAGAAACAGCGCCATGCCGGAGATCATCGACGCTTTGAGGGAGCTGGGAACGCCATGCCACGCCTGGGCCATCAGCGTCAGCATCCGGGAGAAGGACGCGCCGCCCAGCAGGTGGTAGGCGCTGATGACGGCGCGGGTGGCACCAATCTCAAATGCCTCCCCGGTGGGCTTGTCCAGCGCCCAGACAAAGCCCGCGTCCTCCAGCAGCCGCTTGATCTCCATGACCTCCGAATTACTGCCAGATTCCACCAGAGCCTTGGTGGCGTGGGACAGCCGCAGGTGGCCCTTGGCCTTGTCCAGCTTGTAGTACAGCTCGGCCTCCTGCTCATAGGTCAGACCCCGGTAGACCCGGCAGAGGGCGGTCACATCCTTGCCGTTGTTTTTCTTCCGCATGGCGCAGATGCGGTGCTGGCCGTCCACCAGGTTATAGCGGCCCTCCCGATAGCTGACCACCAGCGGGGTCAACAGGCGGGGGTCCCACTCCCGCACCAACTTGTCCACAGCAGAATCGTTCACAGGCCGCTGGTAGGGCTGACCGGAATACAGCTCCCCGGTGGAGAGCAGTTCCTCCGTGCTTTGGAGATTGGCGTTCATGCCGGTGAGGGTAGTCTGCTGTGGGTCAGCGCGCCCATTAGGGAAGCGCTTTTTCTTGCGGTAGCTCATTTTTGTGCCGTCCTTTCCATTTTATGAAGTAAATTTCGTAAAGCCGAACAGGTGGAATTGACCTCCTGCCGGATTTGGTCTAACTGCTGCTGTGTCAGCGCTGGGAACAACGCCGCGTTTTCGTTGGAGGTGTAGTCCCCGATTCCCTGGCAAAAGCGCTGGAGGAAAAAAGTGAAGGAAACAAGAAACATCTCCGGGGTACGGCTGCGATCCTTGTCCGGGTTTTTCAGGTCAGCCACCGAATCCCTGATGGTGGCGTAGTAGCCGCCCCCGGACGCGGAAGCGGTGGATGGAGCATCTGGCACGCTCGGCGGTGTAGACGCTGGCTCCGGCTCTTCCTGGGCGGGGTGGTATTCGTCCACGGAGTGGATTGTCTCTGCCGCTAACTGACGGGCAGCATCCTCCTGCTGCTCCGGGGGCAGGCGGGAGAGCTTTAGCGCATCCCGAAAGCGGATATTTTCCTTCTTGGCTAAATCCTGCACCTCCGGGGCCAATTTTTGTGACACTTGAATTTTACGTCTGACGGATCGTGCTGTTGTGCCTAACTGCTCCGCCGCGTCCTCTGCAAATGGCTTCACTTCTAAAACGGACACAGTGTCCTTTTTAGAAGTCTGCCCATTCCGTTTGCCCTGCTGAGTTTCCGGGTGGAGGGCTTCGTAAATCTCTTTCCGTCGGGCTAATTGTTTTCCTTCATCCGTGTAATGGAGTTTGCGGCGAATGAGATTTTCGTCGATCTCGGCCAGCTCTGCCAGCAGACCGTCCAGATTGTTCACCGTACACTCGATCTCCGTCCAGCCCAGCATTTTTGCCGCTTCCAGCCGGTGCAACCCAGCAATCAGGGTGTACCCCTGGTCAACGGTGATGGGGTTTATCAGTCCCACCTTGGAAATGCTCTCCGCCAGCTTTTGCACAGCTTCTGGGTCTGCTTCCCGCCGTCCATCGTTGACGGTAATCTGAAAAATCGGAATTCTCAAAGGTTCACCCCTTCGTCATGGTTACTGTTTGCCGGATAAAACACCCAACACCGCTGGCATGACCAACGGTGCCGGGTCTTGCATCCCGCAAGCGGGGCGGGAGGGCCGCGCCGTTTCTGTTTGTGTCCTCATTCTGTGAGAAATCTGGCCGGCGCGGGTGCCCCTCCAATGCCCTATATCTGAATGTGTGCCGTATTATCGGGCGGCATGACCGCCCTGCTGCTCACCCCCGGCACGGGAATATGCAAGCCCGCCATGGCGCGGCGGCGCGATACCAGCAGACGGTGGCGGCAGGTGACTAAGCTGCCCAGGCCGTTCCCCCAGTAACTCCCTTTTACCCTGCGATACGGGTCATTGCGGCACATCCCGCTTCTTCGGCGCGGCCAGCGCCGGACAGCCGCCCAGGTGTCGCTCGTACCTTTGATGTGATCGCTTTGACGGGCAGGGGACGGGGGTTCACCCCCTTTCTATCCGTTCCCGGCCCGCAGGTAGTCTTGGCGATTGGATGGTTGGTGCAGGATGTGCTACTTGCATACTGATTATGAACGGGAGCGTGTCTCGTTGTTTTTCAAGGTGCGGGATTTGTCAGGGAGCAAACTCGCGGAGGATACCGTTGAGCGTATCGATGTCATCACCGGCAAGCTGTTCTCTCAGTTTTCTGAGAAGAGCGGCCTGCTTGGGGGTGAAGGTTTTTGTGTTAAGATGAAACCACTCAGCGATTTTGACACCTCCAGCATAACCACGGGCGGTCTCAATTGGGTATGAGCACATAAGCACCGCAATATCACGGCATATCGTCCTTCTGGAAACGTCAAACTCGCTTGCTAAGTTGTCGTATGTATCTTGCCGTCTGAGGTTGAGCACCTCCAACAACTGCTGACGACGCTCAATGGGGCTCATGCGCTCACCTCCTTTTGCTGCTCCTGGGTGAATGATAAATATCGAATAGGACGGGTCATGTCCCATTCCTCAAAATTTTTTAATAAAAATCTAAAAAACAGAGATTTCTGCATACTGTTACCTCCGGCAATCTGAAAATTGGTTGGTTTTTCAGATTGCCGGAGGGTGGACCACGGGCAGAAAATGGGCGTGCATAGCTACCGAACTTATCAAATGGCGTCGATTTATAGGGAATATTGTCGAAAAAAAAGAAAGCCGCGAGTAACCATACGATTACTCGCGACTTTAGAAAAATGTTAGGTGGGTCATTTTGGTGCCGCTGCTGTACGATAGCTTTGGCCATCTCGACCTTTGTGGCCTGTTCTTTGGCGTAGCGTTTGAGAAAATAACACAGGGAAGTCTCTCCGGTACTGACGATGGTAGCGTTGACTTGATAACCGTAGACCAACTTCTCTTCCAGACCGGAGCAAGTCCCTTCCGTGGGCCGTTTCGCTTTGGACAGCGGCTTTGTTTTGGGGATAACGGTATCGTCAACGCTAACGAAGACAGGTGCTTTCCCAGTGATATCCAGTTTCAAAGTGGTTTGGAAACTCTCATATTCCTGAATTTTTGCAACTTTTTCTTTATTACATTTGCTCTTTGAGAGAAAATGTCCGTAAGTTGTCTGGTGAACCGGAAATACTTCGGCATAATCCGTTAATTTGCCGTTGTCTCCGCTGGTGTAGCTGGACAGAATGATTTCTTGTATTCTCCGCTGAGGTACACTTGTAAAAAAGTCCAGATGCTTGGCAAAAAAGAACTTGCCTATTTGTTCTTTCAGTGTTAAAATTCTCTTTATATATGCGAATCAATAGTAGAAACGAGCTAAAAAGGCGATAAAAGCGAGTGCGGAGAAGACGAGGAAAAAGATGCCCTGGAGAGAGCGGGCGCGAGAGGCATCCTGGAAGGCAGATTTGAGATTAGCCCAGTGGAAAAAGGATTCAATGGGCTGGCGTGCAGAACTGACGCGGAAATGGGAGCAGTCGCCGGAACGCAGGACGTCATAGCGTTTTCTTTTTCTTGGCGTAATGAGGTCAATATTCCGACATTTCTTCAGAGACTCGGCCCAATCAGCATCACAATAAGCCCGGTCAGCGAACAGGCGGCCAAAAGAAACAGGAGCACAATCTCTGTCGATCTGTTTTGCAGCCATCAAATCAGGGCAGGATGCAGGAGAAATCTGTGCGGCCCGGAGAAGAGGGAGCCGACCGGGTCTGAGCATAACAAAGACATGGAGCTTCACGCCATAATACCACTCCTGCCGTGCGGCATTGTAGCATTTGTCGCAGAACCCGGCTCCGACTCTCGCGCCTGTGCTGTAAGAATGCCTGGCAGCCATGACGGGGCAGGAGTCCACAGCATAGCAATGGGTATCGCTACTCTTTTCCGCCTCCGCCCAGATTTCCGCTAATGCTTGGAAGGCCGGGGTAAGACGGTTTAGCCGTCTGCAAAAAGCCTGGTAACTGGGCAGCGCTGGAAACCACGCCAAAAGATGGCTTTTGGTGTAGTTGTAGATAGCCTTGCGCGTTAATAACTGCTGTGCTTTCCCCCAGAGGTAGACTGTGATCAACTCCTCATCGCTAAATTGGGGACAGTTATTATTGCTTTGGCGTTGCGTTCCTTCTAGAAATCTGCTATCATTGCATTGGCAAATGGTGCAGTATAATTCGATGAGTTTTTCTTCCACAAAGTCATTCTTATCCTTACTGCATCATTTGTCATCCTTTTTCTTCGTTTAACTATTGATTCACACTTATATAGGTATCCCTCTTTCGTGGTTGGCGGCTAGTAAGAATTCCATTTCATTAGACATCTTGCGAAATTAAGCAGTGCGGTCAAAATTGCAGATACCTGCTGCAATCAGAGAGACGGAGCGCAAAACGTTTTCTGCGATTATGGTATCGTTCGGAGAGGATACGCAGCCTCCCAACAAAGCGAATAGCATGTTCCGCAAAAATACATTTCTTTGAGAATTCACGGTTTTCTTTGTGTTTCTGTTTGGACAACGGATGGTTCTTGAAGCTCTTTTGGGGCAAGGAGGGAGCTGGCGTATATTTGAGCATACTCATGATATCCGGTATCTGTCTCCAGCGTGGTTTCCGCTTTGACATGAGCACGGGAATCCTTGAATAGCCATAAATTATGTTTTTTCCATTAGCACGCGCAAAAGAAATGATTGTTCCAGTTTTGAAATCGACCAACACCTGTGTTTTTAACGTGTGCCACTTTTCATCCCGGAATAGTATCGCTTTTGCTTTTTTCGGACGCTCAATTGGTGATCCTGTCGCATCGACCAGAATCACCTCATATTCCATATTACTTTTCAGCGGTGCTTTTCGGCCGGAAAGTGAACATGTCCTGGCCTGGATCAGCGTATCTTCCACCCATTTAATCTCTCGGTAGATATTGCGCTCCGCTATTCCATAACTGGCCACTATATGCACATGCGTTCGATATTCCCGCAGGTACTCTATGCAGTGTTCATAAGAGCATCGACAGTATGAGCGAAATAAATGAGCGCTAAAAAGGTAACGTCAAGTTTACTATAACGAGTGAAAATGCGGTAAAATCCTTGAGACGGCGAAAAAGCCTCTCAACTTGATTACGTTGCTTGTATAATTGCTTATGCTTATCATAATGCCAAAGATTTTTACGATTGCTTTTGGTGGAACTATGGGTATGTAGCTATACTCTGTGGATAAAGCCCAAGCTTCATCCTCCTCATGGTCGATCAAGAGATAAGCTGGATGTGTAGTCGGGCCGAGGTGCCGTAAAAGAGCGCGGCCTTCTGGAGCGTTGCCGCAGTTCCCTGCGGACAACATGGATACTACCACTACCCCATCTCGATATAAATGCGGTGTCCATATGAAGCTTGGTATTCCATGTATAGCCAGCAGTAAATTCTTCTTGCTCAGCTTTGGCGGTCTCCTCGATGCCGGTACTTTCCTGTATACTCTTTTGCAGGAGGGGTTGGTTGAAAATCGCAATCATCCCGAGTTGCCACCGTGTGGAATCTTAGGATATATACAGCAGAAGAATCCAAATGTTGTTTTTTTGTCGAGTGGTGGAACATATCAATTATTAAAAAGAAATCGTTTTAATGTCATTGATTTCGAAGAATATACATCTGCTCCCCAGATGAAGGACGGATTGGTTAAATCAATTGATTATAGAATTCATAGTAGCATTCTTGCGCAGGATTTTAACCCTGAAGATCTTGAGTTTTTGCAGAAAAATGGTCTATTAAAGATTGATGCTGTTTTTACCAATTTCAACCGATTGGATACGAATGGTGTGAGTAAAATCGATACTATGGAGCGCCTAGAAGAATATAGAAACAGGATTGATTTGGGTGGTCCATTAAGAACGGGAATCGAAGTCTGTTATTATTCGATAATAATTCGACCACTTTTAGAACATTGAAGGATAGTAAGGATTATTTTGAGGAGTATAATAACCATGTGTATAGTGCAGTTGTAGCATTTAATTATAATAATCTAGTCGATTATTTGCTAGGTAATAAACCGCATGAGTGTCTTGTGGATGGTTGGGAAAGCATTCTGGATTATGGTATTGTAGAAGAGTATGTTACGGCCTTTGATACATGGGGAACCAGTGAGAAGGGAGAAATTCTAAAGCAAATATATGATTTGAGAAGCAAGTCAGATGAGGATGGATTGCTAGATGCATAGAGATAACAAAATATTCAAATTATGTAGAGTTCACAATTTGGAGGATTATTTAACGGCCGTGAATAACGGTGTAAATATGATAGGTATACATGCAGTGTATACAGACTTTTGCGCTGGCGGTAATAATGCTCTCCACGCTCCGCTTCCCGTTCTGCCTTTTTCTTATCCTGCCTTGCCTGATAACAGCACTCGTCAGAGCAGAATAT
>JAAWKB010000083.1 GCA_022797115.1 Oscillospiraceae bacterium | reverse complement strand
AGTTGACAAGTATGCTTCTCGTGAACATGGGAGATTTCAAGACTGCGAGGGCCGCATCCGCCGCGCGCCCTGCCGGGCCCGGCGCAGGGCCAGCGGCCCCAGGGGGTGGGCCTGCTGGCCCATCCGCAGGGTGACAAAGGCCCCGCCCGGCAGCTGCCTCTCCCCAAGCTCCGGACGCTTGGGCCCGTCGCCATAAATAATGTATCCTAACATATGAAACCGCCTCCCGCACCATCCTATGGCGCGGGAGGCGGGATTATGCGGCCCAATCTAAGAACCTGCATTCACAGGTTTACAGGTTTTAATATGCCTTGATCCACCCGGGCAGCACGCTCAGCGGGTCAATCCGGCTGCCGTTTTCCGTGACCTCATAGTGCAGGTGCGCCCCGCGGGAAATGCCTGTGGAACCTGTAATCCCGATCACCTGGCCTTGGCTGACAACGACCCCCTCCTTGATGCCGGAGCTGATGCTGCTCATGTGGGCATACAGGGTGGTATTCCCCGACCCGTGGCTGATGACCACATAGTTGCCATAGGAGCTGGAATATTTTGCGGTGATGACCACGCCGGCTTTGGTCGCCAGGACGCTGCTGGTGTAGCCCACGCCGCCGATATCCACCCCCTTGTGGTTCGTGGACGCGCCGGGAATGCCGGTGTTGCGCCCGCCCATGGGGGAGGTGATGCGCTTGCTGGATGTGACGGGCCAGATGTACCCGCTGCTGTTGGCGCTCCACTGGGCGTACTGCTCGGCATACTGCCGGGCCAGCTCGTTGGACTTCTCCACGATCTCCTTCTGGATGCGCTCCCGCTCCGCCTCGACCTCCTTGAGCTCCGCCTCATACTCGTCCACATTGGCCTGGATCTGGGCCACCAGCGCATTGGCCTCCTTGCGCTGGACATCCAGATCCGCCTTTTTCTCCTCCAATGTGACCTTGGCGGCCTCGGTGCCGGCCTTCAGCTCCTCCTGCTCAGCCTGCTTGGCTTCAATCTGGGCGCGCAGCTGGCGCAGGCCGTCCAGCACGCCCTGGTCGTAATCCATGACCTCCTGCACGTCTGAAAGGCGGCTGAGCAGGTCCGAAAAATCTGTGGCCTTGAACAGCACGGACCAATAGGAGGTGGTCCCCGCCTCCTCCATCACCCGGGCCCGCTCGCAGAAGAGGGCGTACTGCACCGCCTCCTCCCGCCTGTTTTCCTCCAGCTCGTACGCGGTCTGGCTGAGCAGGGCCTCATAGCCGGAGATCTGGTCCTCGGTGTTCTTGATCTCCCGCTCCGTCAGCGCAATCTGCTGATCCAGCAGCTCCAGCTGCTTCAGTGCGCTGGAGCGTTGGTTTTTCAGCTCCGCCAGCTGCGATTTGATATCCGAACGCTGGGAGGCCAGTTCGCTGGCGTCCCCCTTCAGCGCGTCAATGTCCGCCTGTGTCACCGCGTAGGCCATGGGCAGCCACCCGCCTATGCCCTCCACCGGAACCAACGTCAGAACCAGCAGCGCCGCCAACACGGCCGATACCAGCCTTCTATGCTTCGTCATTGTGCGTATTGTCCTTTCTCTTTCGGTATCCATTCTTTTCTTTTGAAAAAGAAAAGAATCAAAAGAAAACGTTAAATGGGCAAAAACAGCGGATAAAAGTTCTTTTTGATCCTTTTTCTTTCAAGAAAAAGGATGGCTGCCTTACACCTGCAGGAACTTCCGGATGGCGCTCAGACTCCCGCCCACGCCGATAACCATGCCCGCCACCGCGAAGATCATGGCCACATAGGTCCACATGGTTTCAAAGGGCACCACGGTGATGAGGTTGATGGTGTCGTTGCTGGCCACGCTCCGGGCCACCGCCTCATAGAGCCCCCACTGAAGGAAAAAGCCGATCACCGCGGAAAACAGCCCCAGAAGGAATCCCTCGTACACGAAGGGCCAGCGGATAAAACCGTTGGTCGCCCCCACCATCTTCATGATGGCGATCTCGTCCCGGCGGTCAAAGGTGGTCAGCTTGATGGTATTGGCGATGATGAACACCGACACCACGAACAGCACCGCGATCAGCACCGCGCAGACAATCCCCGCCACATTGCGGATGGTGATGAACCCCGCCGCCTCGTCCTCATAGGCGCTGACGTTGCCCGGCCCGATGCCCGGCACCGCCTCCAGCGCGGCCTTGGTCTTGCCCATGTAGCCGATGTCCTCCAGGTCGATGGCGTAGCGGTGGCGGAAATTCTCATCCGGCAGGCCCTGGAAGAGCTCGTCGTCCTCGTAACGCTCCCGGAATGCCGCCGCCGCCTCCACGTTGGAGATAAACGTCACCTGCGACACATTCTCTACCGCCAGCAGCTCGGCGGCCAGGGCTTTGGCCTCCTGCTCGCTCAAGCCCTTGTCCACAAAGGCCAGCATCTGGTTCTGCGACTCCATGTCCTCCAGCATGGCGTTGGCGTTCACCGCCACCAGGGTAAAGGTGCCCATAATCAGAAGACATGCCACCGTGATGCCAATGGCCGCAAAGGACATGAAGCCGTGGCTGAACATGTTGTATGCGCCCTCCCGGGCAAAATAAAAAAAGTTGTGCCTGCTCACATTGATTTCCTCCCGTAGTAGCCCTTCCCGTCGCTGACCACGCGGCCGCGCTCCAGCATGACAACCCGCTTGTCGAACCGGTTGACCAGGTCCTTCTCGTGGGTCACAACCAGCACCGTGGTCCCCAGGGCGTTGATCCGCTCCAGAAGGCGCATGATCTCCAGGGAGCGGGCCGGGTCCAGATTCCCGGTGGGCTCGTCAGCAATAATGGTGCTGGGGTTGTTGAGCAGGGCCCGGGCAATCGCCACACGCTGCTGCTCGCCGCCGGACAGCTCCGAGGGCAGGCGGCGGCTCTTGTTCTCCAGCCCCACCAGGTTCAGGCAGTAGGGGATGCGCTTTTTGATCTCCTTCGGCCCCGCGCCTACGGCCCGCATGGCAAACACCATGTTGTCGTACACCGATTTGTGGTCAATGAGCCGGAAGTCCTGGAAAATCACCCCTACGGTCCGCCGCATATGGGGGATCTGCCACTCCCGGATGTTGCGCAGGGAGAAGCCGTTGACCATCACACGGCCCTCCGAGGGCTCAATCTCCCCGATGAGCAGCTTGATCACCGTCGATTTCCCGCTGCCGGAGGGGCCTACCATAAATACAAATTCCCCGTCCTGGATCTCCATGGACAGCCCGTTGAGGGCGTGGGTGCCGTTGGGGTATTCCTTCACTACGTCTGTCAGTCGAATCATGATTGTGCGCTACCTTCCTATCCGCCATCCAGCCTAATAATATCTTCTTTATAACTGCCGTGTCTAAAAAGAGACAAAAAACCACTTAACCATGATACACAATGCCCGGGCCCGCGTCAAGGGAAGAAACGCGGATTTCAGCAAATTTCTTCCCCTTCCGCCGCAGCAGGATTGGTCCGCCTATGGAAAAGCTGCCAATCCCGCCTCCCTCCTGCCAATTCAAAAAGAGAAATATTTGTCTCTTCCCCTCTTGACACGGGCTACAGGCTATGATATATTTGTCCTATAAAGAGATAAATATATCACTTTCATTTTGCAATGGATACGGAGGTCTTCCCCATGAAAACCAACAAAGCATCCCATCCCCGCTGGCTCCTGCCTGTATTGGCGGGCGCTGCCTGCCTGGCGCTGAGCCTGCTGGCAGGTTGGCACGCTGTCACCTACAACGGCGGACGGCTCGTCTACCCCATGGATTCCTATGTTTTCCAGCCCGCAGATATTCCTATGCTCCTGTCGATTGGCCTGGACGTCCTGTATGTCTTTTATCTGGCTGCCCTGCTCATCGGCGGCATCCTGGCCCAGCGCACGCGGGCCGAATCCACAAACCGCACCCGGCGGCTCAACCCGAAGCTGGGGCTTCTGGGATTCCTGGGATTCCTCGGCTTTGCGGGCTTCTGGAGCCTCCCTGCGTTTGGGGACTACACCCCCTTCTGCTTCTTCCTGTTTTTCGGCTTCTTCGGCTTTTTCTATGAGGGGAAGATGTCCAACACCTTGATGGATGAACGCTACCGGGAAAACGCCCTCCGGGCGGAGCGGGCGGCGTACAAAACGGGCCTTAACATCATCTTCCTCCTGCTGCTGATTGCGGGACAGGGCCGCGTCCCGGCGGAGCGGATGGCCGCCGCGCTGCTGATCGGCATCTCCCTGGCCCTGGGGCTGACGCTGTTTCTCGGCGAATACCTGCTCTACCGCTATGACCACGCGGATGCCGCCGGGCTGGAGGACGGCGAGTGATGGAGGGCTTCACCTGCAACCTGAAGGTCTTCCGGGTACAGAAGGGCCTGACCCAGGGGGAGCTGGCGGAGCTTGTGGGCGTGCGCCGGGAGACCATCATGCGCCTGGAGAAAGCGCAGTACAACCCGTCGCTGAAGCTGGCTGTGGATATCTCCCGGGCCGTGGGCGCACCGATTGAAGAGATTTTCCTGTTTGAATAAAACGCCCGCTCTCCAGGGCGCTGCCGCAGAAGAGAAAAACCGTTGCAGTACTTGAAAATGTCTGCAACGGTTTTATCTGTATTCCTCATTTATAAAAGGGGTTCGGCAGCCTTCCCCGCAGCCTCACAGGGGAGCCGCAGCATCCGCCACAGCAAACCGGATCTCCGGCGAGAGGATTTGCAGCGTCTTATAGCGCAAAAAGTCCTCATCCGTCCCCCCGGCCGCTACCAGCAGCAGCGGCTTGTAGAGGGGGGATTGGGCCGCCAGGCGCAGCTTCTGGAACACATAGGGGACGCCAGGGGTCTCCTCCTGCCGCAGCAGCAGGCCGTCCCCATCCAAAATCAGCTTCACGATCCGCACGCAGGGCGTCTCCAGAAAGTCCAGGCGGATATAGAACACCGGGCGTTCCTCCTCGTCATGGGTGAACCGGCCCAAGGCCGCTACCTGATACACATCCCCCCGGAAATCCAGCTGGCTGACCCGCGGGGCCCCCAGTCCCACCGGCAGGCGGTAGATGGCATCCCGCTCCCGGTAGATCAGCTCCGGCAGGCCGCCCCGGACGCTGACTGCCACAGAGACAACCCCGGCTGTATAATTGTTGTGTAGCGATTGCAGCACCATGGGCAGCAGCCCTACGGAGGCGGCGCGGGGATCTGCGGCGGAGAAGCTGCGGTTTAAAAATGGTCCGGCCCTTCCGTCCAGGGGCTCCGGCGGACGGCTGTAATAGGAGAGGCTGCGGACTGTCCCCGCCAGCTGCCGCGCAGCCTCCTGGTCCTCAGCCAAAGGGCCGGGGAAACTGCCGCCGAAGTAGCGGCTGACGATCTCAAAATAGCGGCTCTCCTGGAAGTCTGTGTTCTCCCCCGCGTGGGTGACGACCAGGATTCCGCTGTCCAGGAAGCCCAGTACGTTCTGTCCCAGCATCCCGTTGAAAAGGAAGGTATTCTCATGCCGCCCCACCCAGATCTGGTAGCCGTAATGAAAGCCGCCTGTACTCTCCGGCGGGACGGCGTGGGCGGTGAGGGCGGCGCGCAGATACACCCGGGACAGCAGCCGTTTCCCCTGCCAGAGCCCGCCGTCCAGCACCAGCTGGCCCAGCTTGGCCAGATCCTCGGGCCGGATATAGAGCCCCCAGCCGCCCTTCTCAATGCCCATCGGGCAGGTCTCCCACAGGGTGTCCGTGATGCCCATGGGGCCGAACAGCCGCTCCTGCAAAAGCTCTGTCATGGGCCGTCCCGCCCTGCGCCGGATGATGGCAGAGAGCAGATAGGTGTTCAGGCTGTTATAGGAGAACTCCGTGCCCGGCTCCCCCCGCAGGGACGCGCCCAGGAACCGGCGGACCCAGTCCTGCTCGGTCAGCGCCTCCGCCTCGGTGAACTGTGCGCCGGAGCGCATGGTCAGCAGATCCTCCACCGTCATCTCCCGCAGCCGCCGGAGGACGCCGCTCCCGTCAAAGATGTCCGCCACCGGTTCGTCCACCGACAGCAGGCCGTCGTCCACCAGCAGGCCAATGGCCAAAGACACGACGCTTTTGCAGGCAGAGAAGGTATATTTCGCTGCCCGCAGGTCCTGGGAGCCGAAGGACGCCTCGCACAGGACGCTGCCGTTGCGGAGGACCATGACGTCCTGCATCAGCAGGGACCGGTCCCGCGCCAGCTCCTGCAGGAAACTCTGGATATGGCGGGATGGGATGCCCTGGGATTCCGGCACAGCCCGGGGAAGAGGCTGCTTGGCGGGGGTCAGGGGCAGGGGGCGCTTCTCCCCGGCCGGGGGGAGAAAGGGCTCGGTAGCGGTGCGCACATCTAAAATGCGGCTGAGCAGCTGGAAGGTGCGGCTGGCTGTGGACAGGTTCATGACGTCACTCCTAATATTGGTAAGGATAGGGCTATCATAGCACGGCGGCAGGGGGGATTCATCAACGTTTCATGAACACTGCCCGCCCAGAAGCTTGCCCAACACCGCCAACAGCGCATCCACATCCGCCTCCTGCGTGTTCCAGGCGGTGACGAAGCGGACGCAGGTCCGCCCGCCCTCCAGCCGCTCCTGGATCTCAAAGGCACACTGCGCCTCCAGCGCGGCGGCGGCAGAATCCGGAAGGATCGGGAACACCTGGTTGCTGGGGCTGTCTGCCAGCAGGGGGACGCCCAGCGCCTCAAGGCCGGCGGTGAGCCGCCGGGCCAGGGCGTTGGCGTGGGCGGCCAGGGAGAGGTACAGGCCGCCGCGCAGGATGGCGTCAAACTGGACCCCCAGCAGGCGGCCCTTGGCCAGGATGGCCCCCTGCTGCTTCATGCAGTGGCGGAAACCGGGCTGGAGCCCAGGCTGGACAATGACCAGGGCCTCACCGAAAAGCAGGCCGTTTTTGGTGCCGCCGATGGTGAAGGCGTCGCAGGTTTCCCCGTAGCTGGCAAAATCCGTCCCGCCCGCGTCCATGGCGCTGCCCAGCCGGGCCCCGTCGCAATAGAGATACAGGCCCAGTTCATCGCAGGCCGTCCGGAGCGCGCGCAGCTCCTCCAGGCAGTAGACCGTACCCAGCTCTGTGGTATTGGAAATGTAGGCCAGCCGGGGGGCCACCATGTGCTCGCCGGTGTGGGAGGCGGCGGCGGCGCGGAGCAGCTCCGGCGTCAGCTTACCGTCGGGGGTGGGGAGGTGGATGATCTTGTGGCCGTCCTGCTCCACAGCCCCGGTCTCGTGGACGCAGATGTGGGCTGTGGAGGCGGCAACCACCGCCTCATAGGGCCGCAGGAAAGCGGCGATGGCCGTCTTATTGGCCTGGGTCCCGCCCACCAGGAAGTGGACGGCGGCCTCCGGCCGGCCGCAGAGGCTGCGGACCCGATCCGCTGCGTCCTGGCAATAGGCGTCTGCGCCATAACCGGCGGTCAGCTCCAGATTGGTCCGGCACAGGGCCTCCAGTACCTCCGGATGGGCCCCGGCGCTGTAGTCGTTGCGAAAATGCAGCATGGGATGTTCTCCTTTTCTCTATTTCTGGTTTAAATAGGTCTCCGCCGCCAGCAGGACCTCCTCGTCCGAGGCGTAGGTGGTCCGCTCCCGCGCCTCCCGGAAGGGGAACCATCCCAGGTCCGCAATCTCCGACTCCTGGGGGTGCTCCCGGCCCCCGGTGGGGGTGGCAGTGAAAAAGATCACGTCCTTGATCACGCCCGGCTTGGGGGAGTAGGTGACAACGTGCCGGAACCCGGTGTCGATATCCGCCGTCAGGCCGGTTTCCTCCAGGATCTCCCGGGCGGCGGTCTCCCTCTCGGTCTCATCCCCCTCCACATGGCCCTTTGGAAAGCTCCAATGGCCGCCGTTGTGGCGGGCCAGCAGGTACTGCCGTGCGCCGCCCTCCGCCCGCCAGATCACTGCGCCGCAGGACTTCTCCTCCGCCGCCTTGCGGAATACGCCCCCGTCGCCCCACGTCCACTCGCCGCCGTGGGCGCCCAGGGCAAAATGGCGCTTGGCGATCCCCAGGTCTACCAGGGCAAAAGGGCCGTCCCCCTCCAGCCGGGCCTGGGCCGTGCCGTCCGGCAGGAGGGAAAAGCGGTAGCCCCGGCGGTTCAGGGCGGAGGGGGCCAGGGCTGCCGCAGCCATACCGGCGGCGTACCACGCAGGCCCCTCCGGGGTCTCTGCGGCGATCTTCCGGCCCAGCCCCCTGGCCGCCCGGCGGATCACCTGCTCCCGCAGCCCCAGCTTCTCCGGCGGGGAGCCGACAGCCGCCACACATACCAGACGCTCCCCCTCTGCCAAATGGCACAGGCAGCTCTTCTTATCGTAGGTCCCGCCCACCCAGCAGGTGCCGAGCCCCATGGACACGGCGGTGAGGATGAGCTCCTCCCCGTAGTAGCCGCATTTTTCCTCCAGGTCCGGGTCGCTGCCCGGCCCGGCGAATATCAGGTAGTTCGTCACCCCTGTGAGCATCCCATAGCTTTTGGAAAAGGAGCGGAAGGGCTCCGGCCGGCCGCAGGCCAGCTGGATGCGGAGGCCGGAGCTGGCGTTGAGCTGGCTGATGGTTTTCTCCAGCTGCTGTTGCTGGACGGTGGAGATCGGTTCGGGGCGGTAGCTGCGCAGGGACGTGCGGATGGAAACCGCATCAAGCAATGTCATGGTTCCTCCTTCCCCGCCGCCTTGGCGCACAGCCGGGCAGCGGGCCTTTCCGATTGGTACTCCTATTTTTAACGGGCAGCTTCTGGTTGTCAAGAGAAAAAATGTAAAGGTTCTGTAAAAAATACTTGCATCTTTGCCAGACTTCTGTTAAAATAGCATCATCAACTACATATCGGAAGATGTCCGCAGGAGAGCGGGGGCCTTTTGGGAAAGGGAGGGGCCCCCCACCGAAGGCGCAACTCGCACAGGTGCCGAAAGGCAGGACTGCGGGCGGACGAATTTCTGGAGAAGTCCGCGTCAGCGGATGCCGAAGGTGCAAACGGCCGATCCCGTAATCTCTCAGGCAAAAGGACAGAAGCAGCAGCACAGTCCCAGAGGGCCGGTCCTCTCCGGGTAGTGTAGTTGTTTTTATTTGAGAGAACCAAGGGGAGGCAGCGCCTCTCCTTTTTCTTGTTTTCCGGTATGTAAATCATGTTGTAAGGAGAGAGAGTATGAATCAGATTTATGACGCGATCGCAGCCGGCAACGGTTGGCTGAACGGCATCGTATGGGGCGTACCCGCCCTGGTGCT
>JAAWKB010000134.1 GCA_022797115.1 Oscillospiraceae bacterium | reverse complement strand
CGGTGGAGCAGGACCCGGCCAAGCTGCGCCCCAGCGATACCCCGGTCATCTGCTGCGACCGCAGCAAGCTCACAAACGATACGGGCTGGGCGCCCCAAATACCATTGGAGGTGATCCTCTCGGATGCGCTGCAGGACTGGCGGGGCCGGGAGTAAGGAATCATGCAGATGTTGCAAAAGCTAAAACAGCACCGTTTCCTCTTCAGCGAGCTGGTGAAGCGGGACTTTGCCAAGAAGTACAAGCGGACCATCCTGGGTATGGCCTGGAGCATCCTCTCCCCGCTGATGAACCTTTTGATTATGTGGCTGGTATTCAGCAATCTGTTTGGCAACAATGTGGACCACTACGCAATTTACCTGTTTGCCGGGCAGCTGGTGTTTTCCTACTTTACAGACGCGACCAACCTGGGGATGAACTCCCTGGTAGGCAATGCGGGGATTTTTACCAAGGTGAACGTGCCCAAGTACCTGTTCCTCTTTTCTCAGAATGTCTCGTCCCTGATCAATTTTGGGCTGACGCTCCTGATTTTCTTCACCTTTGTGGCGGTGGATGGGATTCCCTTTACATGGCGCTTTTTCCTCTTGCTGTACCCAACCGGCTGCATGATTATGTTCAATCTGGGGATGGGGCTGGTCCTGTCCGCGCTGTTTGTGTTCTTCCGGGATATGCAGTATTTGTGGGGCATCCTGACCCAGCTGATCATGTGGCTGTCCGCTATTTTCTATACGATAGACAGCTACAGCTATGCGGCGCAGTGCGCCTTCCTGCTTAACCCGCTGTATCTGTATATCCGCTATTTCCGGAAGATCGTGATAGACGGGACAATCCCAACGCTCCAGTTCCATCTGCTGGCGGCCGCGTATGCGCTGGCTGCGTTTGGGCTCGGCGCATGGATGTATAAGAAGTACAACCATGAATTCCTGTACTATGTCTGAGGGCTTGCGATGAAGACGATGCTGAAGGCTGACCATGTTTCGATCAGCTATAAAATTGGTGATTTCAAGGATATTGGCCTGAAGGAGTGGACGATGCGCCACCTGAAGCGCCAGTATCACGTAGAGACCTTCATGGCGGTGGAGGATGTATCCTTCGAGCTGCTGGAGGGGGACATGCTGGGGATCGTTGGCGCCAACGGCGCGGGCAAGTCCACCCTGCTCAAGGCTGTGACCGGGGTGATGGAGCCCCGGGATGGGCATATTGAGCGCAGCGGGAGCATCTCCGCGCTGCTGGAGCTGGGCTCGGGGTTTGACGGGGACCTGACGGTGAAGGAGAACGCCTATCTGCGCGGGGCCATGCTGGGGTACACCCGGGAGTTTATGGACGAGACCTATGATCAGATCCTGGAGTTCTCTGAGCTGCGGGAGTTCGCAGACCGGCCCTTCAAGCAGCTGTCTACGGGGATGCAGTCCCGCCTGGCGTTCTCCATTGCGTCGCTGGTGCAGCCGGAGATTTTGATTCTGGACGAGGTGCTGAGCGTGGGGGACGGCGCGTTCCAGGAGAAGAGCGCGGCGAAGATGCGGGAGATTATCGACGCCGGCGCGGCGACCATCCTCGTCTCCCACTCCCTCAAGCAGGTCCGCGAGCTCTGCAATAAGGTCCTCTGGCTCCACCGCGGCCGGCAGATCGCTTTTGGCGCGGCCGGGCCGATTTGTGACCGCTATGAGGGTTTCCTTGCGGGAAATAGACAGATGGGGGATGCGGTATGAGGAGTGATGCAGGTAAAAGGAGGGCTTGGCTGGGGCGGCTGATTGTGGTGGAGATGATTGTCTGCTATCTGGCGGTGCTGGCGCTCATCAGCCATGCCCGAGGGCCGGAGAAATACTGGATCGCCGAAGAATCCCCGCTGCTGGCGGCTGGGGATTTTACCTCTTTTGTTGGCGGGGCCGCGGAAGAAGGCCGCCTTCGGCTGGTGAATGATATGGCGGGGCAGGCCGCAGGGCTTGCCGCGGAGCTGCCGTTGGAGGGCCTGGAAGGCATCCGGGTTGCATTCCAGGTTGACTGTCCGCCGGAATACGCAGGCGGGACGCTGGTTGTGGATTTGTATAATGCTGAGGCTAGGTATGACAGTGCGGAGCAGGAGTTTTCTTTAGAACTGGAACCAGGCGTAAATATGGTAGAGCGGACGATTGATCCTGGGGAATCCGCGCCCGGGCGTGCGCAGCTGCGCATCTTTACCCTGGACCCAGCGGGCTATGGCATACATGAGCTCACTGTCTGCCCGGTAGAGGCCATGCCCAAGCTGGGCATGGGATTGCTTGCAGCCGCAGCCGCCTGCTTTGCCTGTCTGGCCGGGTCGACTATATACTGGTTTACAGGTAATTGGAGAAAAGGAAACTAGGGGGATACCAAATGAAAATTGTCATCGGCACAGTACAGGTTCCTTTTGTAATAGGCGGTGCAGAGTTTCTTGCAAAAAATTTACAGCTAGCTTTATGTGAAGCCGGGCATGAGGCGGAGATTGTGACGATGCCATTTATGGACAACCCGCTTTCTCAGATAGAGGATCACATTGTTGCAGCGCGCCTCATGAACCAGGAATGGTCATGGGGAGGCCGGGCAGATCTTTTTATCGGTTTGAAATTCCCGGCCTACTATATGCCACATCCCAATAAAGTTGTTTGGGCTTTGCACCAGCATCGTGCGGCGTATGACCTTTTCAATACCGAATTCAGTAATATAAAGGATACTGTTGATGGGAGGAAGGTTCGACGTATAATTATGCGTGCAGACAATACCTATCTCAAGGAGTCAAAACGTATATATACAATTGCAAAAAATGTGGCTGATAGGATGCAGATATACAATGGGATTGAGGCACAATCACTATATCATCCCTGTCCAGATATGAATAAATTTTATCAAGGAACATATGAAAATTATATCCTGATGCCAAGCAGGATCAATATTACCAAGCGGCAAATACTGGCGTTAGAGGCATTCTGTCATAGTAAAAGCGATATCAAGCTGTACATCGTAGGGAAGGCAGAAGCAGACTATGAGCGCAGGCGTATGCTGGATTTTATCCGGGAACGCCATCTGGATAAACGGGTAAAGTATTTTGATTATGTTGCGCAGGAAGAAAAATTCCGCTTATATGCTAATGCGAGGGCTGTACTCTTTATACCATGTGATGAAGATTATGGATATATCACATTAGAGGCTATGGCGGCAGGAAAAGCGGTGATTACTGCGCAGGACAGCGGCGGTCCTCTGGAATTTGTGCAGGATGGCCGGAACGGGATTATCGCGGAGCCAACTCCCCACAGCATCGCACAGGCTATCGACCAACTGGCAGAAAATAAAAATCTTGCGATCCAATATGGCGAAAATGCGGCAAAGCATTTGAAAGGTATGAATATCACTTGGGAAAATGTGGTAAAGGAGTTGACAAAGAGTGAGTAATACCGCAGAGAAAATACGGAAAATCCTCAATGAGATTGAGCCGGCGGCAACTGCGCCTAAAACGGCAAAGGAGATTGCGGGGATTCTTCTGGGGTGTGGGGACTCTGCGGCAGAGGAACGGTCTGCACAGCAGGAAACAGGGGCGTCCGTACAGCAGGGAAATGTGGCGGATCTTCCCATATTTGACGAGCGGATGCGTCTGGTCAATGAATTATGGGAGATCGCATATTACCGGCCAATTTATTCATGCCGCCCACTGATCGGGAACATCATTGTATTCTTTAAACGGGTATTCCGTAAGATTGCTAAATTTCTGATTGAACCAATAGTGAAGGAGCAGATACAGTTTAATTCTGCCGCAGTAAACGCTTTGAACGCCGTCCGAAACAATGATGTCGTTTTCGATGCCCATATTGTAGAGCTGCACCAACATATCGCGGGATTGCATGGCTTGCTGCTAGAAAATCAGGAGAAATTCAACACCCTTCAGGCGTCGTTTGATGACCAGCAGTCCCTATTGGAACAGTATAAGGCTGCGATGACGTTATTGCAAGATACGCTGGCGGAGAAGGACGAGCTCGTTCGTGCGCTGCAATCATCTATGGAAGACGGACACAAGAAGCTTGACCGGTTTGTTGGGATGGTACAACCAGCTTTGGATATATGCCAAGAAAACAAGGCAGAAATCCTGGCGCTGTGGGAACATCTTCAGGCGGACTCCAAGATTTATGCTGATATAGATTACTTCGAGTTTGAAAATTACTTCAGGGGGAACCGCCTACAAATTAAGGAGTCCCAGCGGATGTATCTTCCATATTTCTCCGGTAAGCAGCGTGTGCTGGATCTTGGCTCTGGCCGCGGCGAATTTTTGGAGCTGCTGAAGGAAAACCAGATTTGTGGAATCGGGGTGGAGTCGTATGGGCCATTTGTTGATTATTGCAGAACCAGGGGCCAGGAGATTGTCCAAGAGGATGCTGTGGCATACCTGCGCAGGCAGGAGGATGCGTCATATGGCGGGATATTTGCCGCTCAGCTGGCAGAGCATCTTTCTACCAAGCAGCTGATAGAGGTTTGTAAGGAGGGCTACCGGGTATTGGAGACGGGCGGCGTGATGATTTTGGAAACGCCAAACCCTACATGCCTATCCATTTATGTCAATGCTTTTTATATGGATCCATCCCATGTAAAGCCGGTACATCCGAAAACGTTGGAGTATTTCTTGAAAAAAGCAGGCTTTGTGGACATTCGGATTCTGTATACAGAGCAGAGCAAGGTTTGCTACAGCCTGCCGCTGCTGGATACGGCAAGCAGCAATTTAGCTGAGTTTAACGATGGGATCAATTTCCTTTCCGATATTGTTTTTGGCAGTCAGGATTACGCAATTATAGCCGTGAAATAAATGTGGGGGTGTTGTGCAATGAAAATAGCAATTGTTGGACCAAGTCCGGTTCCTTTTGTGGTGGGAGGCGTGGAAAATTTATTGTGGGGGCTGTGCAATGCCATAAATCAATCGACACCTCACCAGTGTGAATTGATTAAGCTCCCGTCCCGTGAATATAGCTTCTGGGATTTGATTGAGACATATTATCAGTTTTATCAGTTGGATCTGGGCCATTTTGACGCGGTGATCTGCACCAAGTACCCCACATGGATGGTCCAGCACCCAAATTGTATTTTTTATGTGCCGCATTGCCTGAGGGGGCTGTATGATACATACCACATGACGAAATTGTCCACAGAGGTGACTCGAGGAAACCCCTATATTGATGACGTGCTAGACTTGATGGATTCGTATCCTGATCCGGAATCCATGGACTGCTTTTTTTCAGCTATATTTGGATTGAAGGACCACATATCGGAAATACCAGAGGATTATTTTCAATTTCCAGGGCCGTTTATCCGTAAGATTATTAAGTATTTAGACAGCTTTGGCCTGTCACAAAGCCGATGGCGCCCTATTTACTGCATATCGGAGACGGTTAAGGGCAGGAAGGAATATTTTCCGGAGGGTACACAAGTAAAGGTAGCATATCCCCCATCATTTTTAAAGGAGTTTCAAGCCGGCCAGTACAGGCATATTTTCATGGTCAGTCGGTTGGATGCCCCAAAGCGGATTGATCTTTTGATTAAGGCAATGAAATATGTACAAGGGGACGTCAAGCTATTTATTGCTGGGACAGGCCCCATGGAAAAACAGCTGAAGGAGCTGGCCGCAGGAGATCACAGGATTCAATTCCTTGGATTTGTCAATGATGAAGAGGTAGAGCGATACTATGCGGACAGCTTGGTTATCCCATACTTCCCATATGACGAGGATTATGGCCTGATTACAATTGAGGCTATGATGCATCAGAAGCCGGTTATTACGACGGTTGATGCGGGCGGTCCAACAGAATTTGTTGTTAATGGAGAAACAGGATATATCACAGCGTTGGATGCAAAAGCGATTGGGAAGAAAATAGATTATTTTGTACAGCATCCGAAGGAAGCTGTACGTATGGGGCGGAATGCATATGAAAAGGTGAAAGGGATTACTTGGGAAACTACGGTTAGTACGCTGCTGGAAACTTTGGAGCAAAGGCATCGAAAAAAGATTGCGGTTACATCAACCTTTCCGATTTATCCGCCAACCGGAGGCGGACAGGCGAGAATTTATCATTTATATCGTGAGATTGCACGATTTGCTGACGTTAAAATCGTCTCATACACCAATTTTGACCAAAAAGGGTTCAATGGGAAGATTGCTAATGGGCTCTATGAAATCAGGATTCCAAGGGATCGCAAACATCAGGAGAAGATGTGGGGGCTTGAAAGGAAAGCAGGAATTGTACTCAGCGATATTGCGGAAATTACGCTGGGCGGAGAGACAGCGGCTTATCGGCAGACTTTGGAAGCGGCGGTTCGAGAATGTGATCTATGCGTAATTTCTCACCCATATTTGTATCCGCTGGCACATGATTATCTGAAAGATAAGCCGTTTATTTATGAAGCGCATAATGTAGAATCACTGATAAAACAACAAATGTTGCCAGAGAGCACGATCAAAAAAAGTTTGTTGCGGCAGATCTATGAAACAGAAAAAGCTTGCTGCGAAGATGCACGGTATATCATGGCCTGCTCAGAGGAGGATCGACAGAAGCTTCACGAAATCTACCATATCCCTACGGACAAAGTGATCATCGTACCAAACGGGGTTGACACCAGCGCGACACACTTTGTCCCACCACAAGAACGGCTGAGAAATAAACAATCCTTACACTTAGAAGATGAAACGATAGGCATCTTTATGGGAAGCTGGCATGGCCCGAATTTGGAGGCATGTGAGATGGTGTTTGAAATTGCAGGACATTGCCCGGATGTGAGCTTTCTGCTGTTGGGGAGCCAATGCGCGTACTTTGAGGGCAGGAAGCTCCCAGATAATGTTGCGATGCTTGGTGTTGTTAGCGAAGAAGTAAAAAACAGGGTGTTTGCAACTGTAGATTTTGCACTGAATCCGATGAAAAGTGGCAGCGGCACGAACTTGAAAATGTTTGACTATATGTCGGCGGGGCTGCCTATTATTACGACAACATTTGGGACACGCGGAATTGAGGACAAGAGTGCGTTCATTTTGGCGGATTCTGTTGATGAGATGGTAGGTGCGGTAAAACGCTTTCAGTTCGATCAGCATACAGCTCGAATGATAGTAGAGGCACGCGAATATGTGGAAAAACATTTTGATTGGTGTCGTATTGTGGATCATGTAAAAAACGTGATATTTGATGACTGACAGAAAATGTCCTTCTGATCTTTCCGCAATGCTGCAATATAACCTTATACAGACCAGATAGGTGGGAGTTAATGGATAGTAAAGTAATGAGAATAAAAAGCGAGCATCAAAATAATCAAGTCAGGGAGCTTGTATGGTATCTTGCAGGGATTACATTTACCATATTATATGCATTTTTTGCACTAAATTTGTGGGATTATGATTTTTCAGTTCCATTTTGGTATCATGATGGAGATAATCTTTCTGTAGCCATAACGATGAAACGCCTGATGGACGGGTTCTTCAAAAATGATTTGCTCGGTGCTCCGATGCAGTCGCTTAGTATTGATTATCCCATATATGGTGACACCATTAATATTCTTGCATTTAAAGTGTTGACAGTACTCACCAACAGTGTGGGCATGTCTATCAACCTTTTTTACCTGGCTCTTTTTCCGCTGACCTTTTGTACCAGCTTTTTTGTTATGCGAAAAGGAGGAATACCCGCATTCCTTGCATTTTCAGGAGCTTGCATTTATACATTTCTACCCTATCGGTTTTTGCGGAATACAGCGCATATCTGGCTGTCAAACTACAGCTTTGTACCGCTTTCTATTTATCTGTGCATACGTATCTATACTGAGGATCATGACCAAAAGACATATAAGCGGTGGACTTTTTTTATCATGATTGCGGTGTTAGCTCTGAGTGGAATCTACTATGCTTTTTTTACGTGTTTCCTGATCGTACTGACTACAGGAGTCAAATTTCTGAAAGAGCACAGACTACCAAGACTGGGTATTATCAGCTTGGCAGGTATCGTCGGATTGATTCTTATCGCGATGATTCCCTCAGAAATAATTTTGTATATTTATGGGGAAAATCCGGAAAGTCCTGTACGTTCTGTCATTGAGGCGGAAGTCTATGGCCTGAAAATCACACAGTTCTTTCTACCCAACTCATCGCATGGAATGAAATGGCTGGAGGATTTGTATCAAGCCTATGCCCAGGCCCCTGTTCCCAATGAAGGCTCTGAATATTTGGGAATTGTTGGAGCTTGTGGTTTGCTGCTGTCTATTGCCATACTATTTGTAGGAGCGAATAAGGATAAAACGCTTGATGTGCTCAGTAAGTTGACAGTAGGTGCGATCCTCCTGGGGACTATAGGTGGATTTGGGTCCCTGTTTGCTCTGCTAGTTTCACCTCAGATCAGAGGCTACAACCGAATCAGCGTCTTTGTGGCCTTCTGCGCCATCTATACGTTGGTAAAGGGATTGGCTTTTATTTTTGTAAAGATTAGATTTAAGAGAAGTTTCCTGGCAGTTGCCGTCATTATTTTTGCTGGATCTCTTTGGGAGCAGACAAGATTTGATGAAGGGGCTTTGAGGGCATGTGCAGAGGACTATTATTCCGATGATGCATTTGTGAAGCAAATTGAGGAATATGCCTCAGAAGGAGCAATGATTTATCAGTATCCATACCACCGCCACCCGGAATCCCCTCCAATAAACGCTATGGGAGATTATGCGTTAGCACGCGGTTATATCCATTCTGATTCCCTGCGATGGAGCTATGGGGATTATAAGGGAAGAAATGCAGACTTATGGCATAGGACCCTCGCAGAAAAACCATTATCTGAGCAAATAGAGATAATCGGAGTGTTCGGATTTGAGGGGATCTATATTGATCGATACGCCTATACAGATGCGACATTGGCAGAACTATGTGGGACAATAGAACAGGTTACAGGAGGTGCGCAGCAGTTTTCCAGCGAAAATGGGAGACTTCTATTTTATGGGCTGAAAGACTATCAGCAGGCTTTGAAAAATCAATACTCTGCTTCGGAGCTGGAAGAGCTGAGAGAACGGCAAATGATTTCAACTTAGAGCCTATCCCGAAATTAGCGATGAATGCGAATGAGTTTACGCCAGACAATAACAGCGCAGGCAAACTGAAGCAGAGCCATGTAGTTGACAGCTTT
>JAAWKB010000082.1 GCA_022797115.1 Oscillospiraceae bacterium | reverse complement strand
AAAAAATAAAATGAAAGTATTAGTGACAGGCGTAGGCGGCCAGCTGGGCCATGATGTTTGCGGGGTGCTGGCCGGGCGGGGGATCGAGCATACGGGCGTGGATCTTGCGGATTTTGATATCACAGACGCCCAGGCAACCCGTGCGTATATCGTCAGGAACCATCCTGACGCGGTCATCCACTGCTCGGCCTGGACGGCGGTGGACAAGGCGGAGGAAGAGCTGGAGAAGGTCCGGGCGGTGAACGCCGGAGGGCCCCGGAATATCGCGGCGGCGTGCCGGGAGATTGACGCGAAGCTGCTCTATATCTCCACAGACTATGTGTTCCCCGGGACCGGGGAGCGTTTTTATGAGCCGGAGGACCCCACGGGCCCCTTGGGCGCGTATGGGGCGACCAAGCTGGAAGGGGAGCAGGCGGTACAGGAGCTGCTGGAGAAATATTTTATTGTCCGCATCTCCTGGGTGTTCGGCAAAAACGGCAATAACTTCGTGAAGACCATGCTGCGCCTGGCGGAGACGAGGCGGGAGCTGAACGTGGTGTGCGACCAGATTGGCAGCCCCACCTATACGGCGGACCTGGCCCCGCTGCTGTGCGACATGGTGATGACGGACAAATACGGCATCTACCACGCCACCAACGAGGGCGTGTGCTCCTGGGCGGAGTTTGCCCGGGAGATCTTCCGGCTGGCGGGGAAGGACGTCACGGTCCAGCCCGTGCCTACCAGCGCGTACCCCACCCGGGCGGTGCGGCCCCTGAACTCCCGCATGAGCAAGGACAAGTTGGAGAAGATGGGCTTTTCCCGCCTGCCGGACTGGCAGGACGCGCTGAGGCGCTATCTGCAGGAGCTTGAGGGAGCGGACCGGATGTGAGCGGGAAAAATATGTGGAAGGGCTGTGCCATTGCGCTGGCTGTATATATGGTTCTGGCTGTGGCGTTTTACTGGATTGCCGGCGACCAGCTGCGGTTCCGGGAGGAAAGGACGGATTGCGTCAGCGCCAGTGAGCCCATTGGGGAGCTGGTGCAGGGCATGGAAATCCGGCAGCCGTTTGTAGCGGCGGCGGAGGAGATCCGCAGTGTGGATATGCGCCTGTCCACGTATCAGCGGGTAAACAGCGTGCGCGTATTAGTAAGCATTGTGGACGGGGACCAGGCCGTCTTGGCCCAAGCGGAGCTTTCCGGGGCGGACATAGAGGACAATGCCGTCCGCACAATCCCCTTCGCGCAGCCGGCGCAGGTGACGCCGGGGAAACGGTATGAGCTGGTACTGGCCAGCCCGGACGGCGCGCCGGGCAATGCCGTTACCGCCTGGCAGGGCAGCACCATTTCCACGGCCAGGGCGGAGCTCCCGGTGGAAATCACAGAGCGGCTGCTGGTGGACGGGGCGGCGCGGGAGGGGATGCTGCACTACAGCCTTCTGACCCGGAGCTACTTCTGGTTCGGCAGCTATTACTGGTACCTTGTCCTGGGGCTGGGCCTGCTGCTGGCGGGATACGGCGCCTGCCTGTGCCGCCTGGCGGGGCAGGGCAGGAGCAGCGCCTGCCTGCGGCTGGCCGCTGCCTTCCAGCGGTATGGGTACTTGATGCGCCAGCTGGTGGCCAGGGACTTCAAGACAAAATACAAGCGGTCCATGCTGGGGGTCCTGTGGAGCTTTTTGAACCCGCTGCTGACCATGCTGGTACAGTATATCGTGTTTTCCACCCTGTTCCAGTCGGATATCCCCAATTTCCCCCTCTATCTGCTCTCGGGGATTGTGTGCTTCAACTTCTTCAGCGAGGCCACCGCAATGGGCCTCCAGTCCATCGTGGGCAACGCCGCGCTGATTACCAAGGTGTATGTGCCCAAGTATATCTACCCGGTGTCCCGGGTGTTTTCCTCTGCCATCAACCTGCTGCTGTCGCTCATCCCCCTGCTGGCGGTGATGCTGCTGATGGGTACGCCGGTCCGGCCGGCTATGCTGCTGCTGCCCTTCGGGCTGGTCTGCCTGGTGGCGCTCTGCATCGGGATGGCGTTTGTGCTGTCCACATTGATGGTATTCTTCCGGGACACCCAGTTCCTGTGGGGCGTGGTGAGTATGCTGTGGATGTATATGACCCCGATTTTCTACCCGGAGAGCATCATCCCGGACCAGTATATGCTGCTCTACAAGTGCAACCCGCTCTACCATATCATCCGGTTTGTCCGGATTTTGCTGATTGACGGCGTGTCGCCGGAGCCGAAGGCCTACGCGCTGTGCCTGCTTGCTTCTTTTGTGCCGCTGGCGCTTGGCGCGGCCATCTTTAAGAAGCATCAGGATAAGTTCATTTTGAACCTGTGAGGAAGACATGATTAAAGCGGAAAATGTGTCAGTGAAATATCTGATGGCCTACGACCGGATCAAGAGCATGAAGGAGTATCTGGTGCAGCTGGTCAAGGGGAACATCCAATACGAGGAATTCTGGGCGCTCCAGGACGTCAGCTTCGAGGTGAAGAAGGGCGAGGTGCTGGGGATCATCGGGCACAACGGCGCGGGGAAATCCACGCTGCTGAAGGTGATCTCCGGCATCCTCAAGCCCACCAGCGGGGGCGTGCAGGTGAACGGGACGGTTGTGCCCATGCTGGAGCTGGGCAGCGGGTTTGATTTTGACCTGACGGGCCGGGAGAATGTGTTCCTCAATGGCGCGATCCTGGGGTACCCGGAGCAGTTCCTGAAGGAGAAGTATGGGGAGATTGTGGAATTCTCCGAGCTGGGGCAGTTCATTGACGTGCCCCTGCGCAACTATTCCTCCGGCATGGTGATGCGCCTGGCCTTCTCCATCGCTACGGTGGTGCAGCCGGATATCCTCATTGTGGATGAGATCCTGGCCGTTGGGGATGCGGACTTCCAGGAGAAGAGCAAACGCAGGATGCTGGAGCTCATGGGCGGTGGGACAACCGTCCTCTTCGTCTCCCATAGCCTGGGGCAGATCCAGGAAATGTGCGACCGCGTCCTCTGGCTGGAAAAGGGCCGGTTGAAGATGGCTGGCAAGACGGAAACTGTGTGCGCTATGTATCAGGCGGGGTAGGAGGAGAACGGCATGAGAGCAGAGAAAAAGACGTTTGTTGCTTTTGATCAATTTCAACGGTATGAAACAATTTCTAAAATTATTAATTACCAGCGCAGAAAGGACTGCTCAGAAACTTTTCGGATTCTTGAATTGGGAGCAAACGAACACAAAGACATGAAAGTGTTCCTGCCGGATGATGAGATTCTATTCACAGATATTGTGCTGACAGAGTCCATGCAGAAAGATCCGGATTTTTTGCAGGTAGACGGGACGTCGCTGCCATTTGAGGATGCGAGCTTTGATTTTGTATTTGCAGCCGACGTGTTTGAGCATATACCTCATGAAAAAAGGGACCAGTTCCTCTCTGAGGCTGTCCGTGTAGCGAAGAGGTGCGCAATACTGTCATTTCCCTTCCAGTCAGAGGATATTGTAGATGCGGAAGATCGTGTCAACAGTTATTATAAGGCAATTTCTGGTCAGGACTTCCTATGGCTTCAAGAACATAAGACAAATGGTTTGCCCAATTTAAAAGAAGTAGAGGATTGGGTAGACCATAGTAATCTATGGCATTTTTCATTTTTCCATGGGGATATCCGGACATGGGAAAAGATGTGGTATTGCCACTTTAACTCGGCCTTTTCACCAGAAACATTGGCATATCGGACAAATATTGACCACTATTATAATTGCAAGCTATACGAAGGGGATGTTTCTGATAGCTGCTATCGAGTTTTTTATGTAGTCTCCCAAACTGGCTTGAAGGATTTCAGTGAGTTTGCAGCTACACTATGGAAAAAACCCCAGGCAGCACACCTGGACTTCCTTAATATTTTGTTGCAGACACAACGCCAAGTCCATTCTCTATATGAACGGGAACAGATGCAGGCTGCTTTATTGGAGAGAGAACTGTGCATCCAGAAACAAACACACACGTTGGATAATCTGGAAAAACAGTTGCAGGGATTATTAGAGTTTTGCACGCAGGTCTACTTTGATACGGGGGACGGATTCCACGAGGGCAATTCCGTCCAGCTGCGCCATGCATACAACACGGAGTTTGACCTGTGCGTCCCGGTAGAAAAAGGGACTGTGGCCTGCCGGGTAGACCCGGCGGAGGAAAGCGTCCTGGTCACGATAAAGCGGGCCTGCGCAGTCACGGATACCGGTATTTGCAGCCTGCAAATAGAGTCAAATGGGATTGCCGTAGGGAATGCGTTCATCTACGAAACCGCAGACCCTCAGATGTGGTTTCCCAATTGGCGGGAGGATATAACCGAGCTGCGTATGACGCTCAGTGTAATGCGGATTACACCGGACGCGGCAGAGGACTATGCCCGGCAGCAGTACATGGAGGCGGAAAACAGGGAGCAATCCGCTGCGGCGTTGGCGGAGCAGGAAAAGCAGCTGGAGCAGTATCGTTCCCAGCAGGAATTGGATGCCCAGGTATTGGCGGAGCAGAGGGAGCAGCTCGGCCGGTATCAGCGGCAGCAAGAGGAAAGCGCCCAGGTATTGGCGGAGCAAACGGAACAGCTTGGCCAATACCGGCAGCAGCAGGAATTGGACGCCCAGGCGTTGGCGGAGCAGAAGGAGCAGCTCGGCCAATACCGGCGGCAGCAGGAATTGGACGCCCAGGCGTTGGCAGAGCAAAAGGAGCAGCTCGGCCAATACCAGCAGCAGCAGGAATTGGACGCCCAGGCATTGGCGGAGCAGACGAAGCAGGCCAAACAATACCGGCAGCAGTACGAGGCGGAGAGCGAAGCGTTGATGGCTGTGAAAACGCACTGCGCTGAGGTGGAACAGGAGCTTGCCCATTATCAGGAGCATTATTTGGCGGCGATCAACCAGCGGGAGGAGCTGAAGCAGCAGCTGGCCCTGGTACAGAACGCCTACAATGTGATTTCAAACGCATTCTTCTGGAAGATTACAAAGCCCTTCCGTTTTACACTGGATGGCATTAAGTCCCTGCTTTATGGCAACCGCTATACCGCCTTATGCTGCAAGGGCCTGCGCTGCTGGAGGGAAAATGGCTTTGCCTATACCTGGAGGAAGGTGAAGGAAAAGCAGGGGCATCGTGTTGCTTATCAGGAATACCAGGATTACACACAACAGCTGCAGGCCGCTTTAAACGACGGGATCGATCCCGTTGCGGGCCCCAGGTTCAGCATTTTGGTGCCGCTCTATAATACCCCGGAACGGTACTTAAGAGAGATGATCACGTCTGTTATAAACCAATCCTATATAAATTGGGAGCTGTGTCTGGCGGATGGCAGTACGGAGCATTATGTGGAGGAGGTCTGCCGTGAATACGCACAAGGAGACGCTCGAATCCGGTATATGCGCCTGGCAGAAAACCGCGGGATTTCTGGCAACTCCAATGCTTGCGCGGATATGGCGGATGGGGAATATTTGGTGCTGCTGGACCATGATGACGTATTGCCTGCACACGCCCTTATCGAAAACGCCAAAGCAATCCTTGAAACCCAGGCGGATGTCCTTTACTCGGATGAAGACCACCTGACCGCAGCAGGCACCCATACAGCGCCATTTTTCAAGCCGGATTGGTCCCCTGACTTATTGTACAGCCAGATGTATATCTGCCACCTCCTGGTGATCCGCCGGGAATTATTTATAGCTGTTGGCGGGTTCCGGCCGGATTTTGATGGCAGCCAGGACTATGACTTAATGCTGCGGTTATCCGAAAAAACAGACCGGATTTGCCATATCCCGGAAATATTGTATTTCTGGAGGGAGAGCGAAACCTCCACCGCAGCAAATGCGGATGCAAAGCCATACGCGCATATAGCGGGAAAGAGGGCGTTAAACGAACATCTTAACCGAAAATACGGGTTGGGGGCCCATGCGGAGGACAGCGCCTATACGTTTGTTTTTGATGCACGGTTTGCTTTGCCGGCAGGTCTGTTGGTCTCCATCATAATTCCCATGAAGGACAAGTGGGAAATGACGGCGGCCTGCGTACAAAGCATCCTTGACAAGAGCAGCTATCAGAATTTTGAAATCCTTCTATTGGACAACCGTTCCGAGGAAGAAAACACAAAGAAGTGGCTGAAGGAGATCCCGCTGCAGGACCACAGGGTCCGGGTCATCGCAGCGGATATGGAATTTAACTGGTCAAAGCTGAACAATTTTGGCGTTTCTCATGCCTGTGGGGACGTTTTCATCTTCCTTAATAATGATACGCAGGTGATCAGTGAAGACTGGATGGAGCGGCTGAGCGAAAACGCATGGAGAAATGATATCGGCGTAGTAGGCGCGCTTTTGCTGTATCCGGATCAGACCATACAGCACGCTGGCGTTGTCGTAGGGATCGGGGATTGGGCGGATCATATTTTTAAAGGGATGCAGCCCTCACATTATGGCAGCCCCTATGTCTCGCCGATGGTGAGCAGGAATGTCTTGGCAGTGACAGGCGCATGTCTGGCGGTTTCCCGCAGGACCTGGGATATGATTGGCGCATTTGATGAGGAATTTATCATTTGCGGCAGTGATGTAGAATACGGGATTCGGGCGTATGAGCATGGATTGTTCAACCGCTATGATGTAAACGTCCAGTTATACCATTTGGAATCAAAGAGCAGGGATTCCTATATTCCTGAGATTGATTTTCAGAAATCCTATGCCGCCTATACGCCATATCGTGAGAATGTTGACCCGTTCTTTAATGTCAACCTTGATAAAGCTTCGGTTATTCCGATGGAGAAGCCATGTGCAATGGACTTGATAAATTTTAAAAATTATTTGAAGCATTGTCCTCTGACAGCAGGGGTGTACCAAGCGGCAAAAAATATGTTCATGCCGCCGCAAAGCTATGTGATCCCGGAAATCGGGCGCCTGTCCCCGAGAAGGACAGAAGATGGGGCAAAGCTCCGGCTGAACCTATTGATTCCTTCTGTTGATCAACAGCATGTATTTGGAGGGATAGCGACTGCCATTTCCTTTTTCCAGTCATTACAGCAGCATAGCAGCTGGTCGGCCCGCATCCTGGTAACAGATACAGCAATTGTAGAAAAGAGCTCCATCAAGTTGGATGGCTACTCGCTCGTGGACTGCATGGAGGAAAGCGATGAGCCGCTGCAGCTGATCGGTGTGGCAGACCGTTACCAGAAGAGCCTTCCCGTATCCGGAAACGATGTCTTTATTGCAACGGGATGGTGGACTGCATATGTTGTTGCGGATGTGATACGGTGGCAGGCAGAAACATATGGGAAAAGGCATCCGCTGGTTTATCTGATTCAGGATTATGAACCAGGGTTTTATCCATGGTCATCCAGATATCTGATGGCGGACAGTACATATCGTATGGATATCCCGACAATTGCCGTGATGAATTCCTCCCTGTTGGAGCAATTTTTTGAAAAGAATCAGTATCACTTTGAAAAAGTCCTATGCTTTGAACCGCATTTGAATGCAAGCCTGCAAAAGTTTTTGCCAGCAGAGGCGGCCTCGATTGCGAAGAAGAAGCAGATATTGGTTTATGGAAGGCCCTCCGTTGCCCGCAATGCGTTTGAACTGATTGTGTATGCTCTGAAAACGTGGTGCAGCCAACAGCCAGATGCATCTGATTGGACGGTACTCTCGGCTGGTGAACACCACGATGATGTGGATTTAGGTGCGGGTATGGTGTTGCATTCGGTAGGAAAGCTGTCTTTGGAAGAGTACGCCAAGTTAATGCTTGAAACATATGCGGGGATTTCTTTGATGGTTTCACCGCATCCCAGCTATCCGCCCCTGGAGATGGCGGCTTTCGGGATTAGGACCATTACGAATTGCTACAGCAACAAGGATCTTGCCTCCTTTAGTGAGAATATCATCAGCCTGCAATCCTGCAGCCCATTGGATATTGCCAATAAGCTATGCGGCATTTGTCTCGGTTATACCGGATATGGCGTGCCAATCCGGTCTGATTTCTCTGTGGATGGGGAGGGGCAATTTGATCGGATTGTTGGTGAGATTGTCGAGAAGTTAGGAAACAATGGTAATATCGCGGAAAATTCATGATGGGAGATACCATATATATTGGAGGCGAAACCTTGAATTATACTCATCTACCACCTTCGGAGAAGAAGAGGCGTATATGCTCTCCAGAAAATCTCCTTTTTTTCCTGATCCTCTTTGGCCTGCTTGTCTATCGGACACCTGATGATTTCTTCCAGCCATATCTATGGGCGGAGGATGGCTCCATCCTGATTCAGGGGGCAATTTATAATGGAATATCGGGACTTTTTGTGCCTGGTAATGGAACCTATTGGGTCATACAAAAGCTAGTTGCACTGCTGTGCTACTGGCTGGTTTTGCCGACCAACAGTATTGCTGCATTACCCTATTTAATGCAGATTTTTTCAAAGATACTGGGCACTCTCAGCGTGATGTATTTCATAAGCGACCGGTTCCAGTGGCTTGTTCCAAAGAAGATATATCGCTTTGGGATTTGTGCGGCAATTATTCTCCTTATGCCGCAGCACTCGTATGATGTGTTGACTTGCGAGACCTCGCTGCCGTTTGAACTGTTTTTTGCGGCCTTCCTCATTGGGCTTGACTTGTTGTGCAGTGGAAAATATGAAATGCCTAGTTGGGGACAGGCTTTTTTTCTAGCAGTACTTTCATTGTCGACAGCGAGCGCCTTATGTATTGCGGCAATAGTTGTTGCGGCTTTTTTCCAGTGGATTTTTGTTCAAATCCAAACAAAGATATTGGTGAAATCCAGATTAGGTATAGAACTTGTAAAACTCGGCATAATCCTCGCTGCTGTAGCAGTTCAACTTCGACTTGTCTTGTTCAGTGGGCGAGTAAACGATCAGCTGGACATTGCAAATAGGCTTATTTTAAACACAAAGAGCTTCATGTTCTTTCCCTATTGGAATGAATTTCACTCTTGGACAGCTTTTGTTATCGGATTGGGCCTATGGAGCCTAATTTGGTATATGACGAAGCTGCCGTGGAAGGTCGTATTCTACTGCGGGGGATTTAGCTATTTATTCATGCTCTACTGCTCGATGACATCCGCTGCAGAAGTGTTTTATCAGGGAGAGATGACTGGTAGATACATCTTTACATGTTTTGAGATATCTGCGCTCCTTATTGGCTTGGCTGCTGTAAAACTGATTGATAGTACCCGCA
>JAAWKB010000006.1 GCA_022797115.1 Oscillospiraceae bacterium | reverse complement strand
ACAGCAAATGCCTCCGCTATCAGGCTGCCCTCTGCATACCGCAAACGACTCCTTACTATTCGGCAGTAAACCCAAACCACATAGCAGGCAACGAAACCATGCTGCGGGAGGCCGGTGCGGAGGTGCTGGGCATTGTCAGCATCTTCACCTACGGCATGAAAAAGGGCCTTGAGCGCCTGGCCGCCGCCAATATGCGCAACGTCAGCCTGACCACCTTCGACGCCATCGCCCAGGTGGCGGCGGAGGAAGCATATATCAAGCCCGAGGACATTGACCGGCTTCTCGCTTTCCGGGACAATCCGTCGGACGAGAGCTGGATGGGAGGAAACAAATGAGAAGCTTAATCGATATTCTGGAGCTGTCCACCGCCGAAATTGACGAGCTGGTGGACACCGCCACCCACATCCTGGAAAACCCTGCCGCCTACGCCCATAAGTGTGACGGCAAAATCCTGGCGACCCTGTTCTTTGAGCCCTCCACCCGTACCCGCCTCAGCTTCGAGTCCGCCATGCTGAGCCTGGGCGGGCAGGTGCTGGGCTTCTCCGAGGCCAGCAGCTCATCCGCCGCCAAGGGCGAGAGCGTGGCTGATACCATCCGTACGGTCAGCTGCTACAGCGATATCATCGCCATGCGCCACCCCAAGGAGGGTGCGCCCCTGGTGGCGGCGTCCCACTCCATGGTCCCGGTGATCAACGGCGGCGACGGCGGACACAACCACCCCACACAGACGCTGACAGACCTGCTGACCATCCGCCATGAGAAGGGGCGCTTTGACCATCTGACCGTGGGGTTCTGCGGGGATCTGAAATTCGGCCGCACCGTCCACTCCCTCATCAGCGCCATGAGCCGCTACGAGGGGACGCGGATTGTGTTGGTCTCCCCGGAGGAGCTGAAGCTGCCCAGCTATGTGAAAAAGGAGGTCCTGCAAAAGAACGGCATCGAGTATGTCCAGACCACCGATTTGGAGGCAGTCATGCCGGAGCTGGACATCCTCTATATGACCCGCGTCCAGCGGGAGCGGTTCTTTAACGAGGAGGATTATCTGCGCCTGAAGGACAGCTATATCCTCACGCCGGAGAAGCTGGTCCACGCAAAGGGGGATCTGAGTATCCTGCACCCCCTGCCCAGGGTCAATGAGATCTCCACTGCGGTGGACAGCGACCCCCGGGCCTGCTACTTCCGTCAGGTGCGCTATGGCCGCTATATCCGTATGGCCCTCATCATGAAGCTGCTGGAAATCGAGTAAGGGGGAAGAGAGCATGACCATTGATTCCATCAAAAACGGCATCGTCATCGACCATATCGCCGCCGGGAAGGCCATGGATCTGTACCAGATTCTGGGCCTGGGGGAGCTGGATTGTACGGTAGCTATCCTGAAAAATGTAGTCAGCGCCAAGCTGGGGCGGAAGGATATCATCAAGATTGACCGCAATCTGGACTTGGACTGGGACCTCATCGGCTATGTAGACCCCAATATCACAGTCAACATCATCCGGGAGGGGGAGCAGGTAGAAAAGCGGCTGCTGAAGCTGCCTGAGACCGTCACCAACGTCATCCGCTGCAAGAACCCGCGCTGCATCACCTCCGTGGAGCAGGAGCTGCCCCAGGTGTTCAAGCTCACGGACCGGGAGAAGAGGGTCTACCGCTGCCTCTACTGCGAGACCCAGGCGGGCCGGTAAGGCGTCTTTCCCGCCAGTGAAAAATTTTCCCCATGCCATTGCATAAAAACCCCTCCAGCCGCGCACAATGTGGCTGGAGGGGTTTCTTCCCTCCACAACAACCGCCCGCCAGGGCGGCAGGATGATGAAAGGAAGAATATGCATGGACAACAGAGGTAAGCGGCAGGCTTCCTCCCTCTTCGGCGGCATGGGCTTCTACATAGCCCTGCTCGTCTGCGTAGTCGCAGCCGGAGTGGTTGGCTATTTCGCCCTGCTGAACAATGAACCGGAGCTTGACAATGAACCTGCCCAGAACGTGGGCCAGACGGACCCCGGCCCAGCCCAGAGCGTGGCCGCGCCGGAGGAACCCCCAGCCCGGCCTGTGATCTCCGACGTCCCCGTAGCCGTGGAGCATCCCCCAGTCCAGACGGCGGTGGAGCCCGATCAGGAGACGGAACCTGTCTCCGGTGAGGAACCCGCCCTCCCCACGGCAGGGACGGAGCCCTCTATTGCGGAGGAACCCATGGCGGTGGTTTCCCCCCTGGCCGGGGACACGGTGGCGGTGTTCTCTATAGATCAGCTGACCTATGACGCCACCCTGGGCGACTGGCGCACCCACGATGGGATCGACATCCAGGCCGCCGCAGGCGCTGTGGTAGCGGCCACTGCCGCTGGCACAGTCCTCTCCGTGGAGGAAGACGGGCGGCTGGGCACGACAGTTGTGGTGGATCACCACAATGGCTATGTCACCACCTACGCCAGCCTCCAGCCGGAGACTGCCGTTCTGGCTGGGGATACAGTTTCCGCCGGTGCAGTCATCGGTACAGTGGGGAATACCTCTCTGTCCGAAGCCGGGCTGGGCGCACACCTCCATTTCTCCGTCACGAAGGACGGGGAGGCTGTGGACCCTGCGGAGTTTCTTGGATAAATGGGCCGGAGCCACCGGCCGGGCCGGTGGATGGAGTGGGCTCGATGAGAGCTTGTTTCAGGCCAAGCCCCTTAAGGGGCCCGAAAGGGATGCAGACTGCATTGCCGTTGCGGGCCGCCCCTTAAGGGGCAAATTTTATTGGCAGCCATTCTGCGCGGCTGCGGAGCTCCGTTTCAGATTGGCGCTGCTGAGGGCCGATTTGCCTAAATGTCCACAGTTGTTAAAATATGGTTTCCAATTGAATTTGAGGTAGGGCATCTAACAGGATAACATCATTTCGCATCGTTGCTTTTTCAATCAGTTCCTCTGTAGTATCAAAACTTTGTTCTTCTTGACCCGGGCAACTCCAAAGAGAGACTCTTTTTTGAGAATTACTGCGAGACAAGAAATATCTGTTTCCTTCAAATAAAAATTCGATTTCTCTCCCATGTTGATTAAATAAATCAACGCTGATAGTGATTTTGTTCGCTCAAATTCCTTGACAATTAAATCGTGTAGAGACATCGTTTACTCCTTCACAACTTCCAGATTGTTGAGCCGATGATAACAGCAATGCTTTTCTCAAAAGGGACCTATGGAAAAGATGCTGGACTTTCCCCCGCTGGGCGTGTTACAATAGGGTGCAACAAACAGATTCCTTGAGGAGGTTTTTATGACAAAGGCAAACAAGCAGGCGTTGGCTGCTGCCGGCTGCGCGCTCGCCCTGCTCCCTTTGCTGGCAGGCGCCCTGGTTCCCCGCGATATCCCCGCGCCCCCGGCCCGCCAAGGCAGCGCCGCGCCTATGCGCATAGCGGCTGTACAGGAGGTTTCGGAGGAGCTGCCGGATACAGAGGAATCCCCCTTGGAGGAGGCGGGTGAAATCCAGGAAAAGGAGCCGCCGGAAGGGGCGCTGTCTGCTGTGGACATTTTGGACAGCACACAGATTATCGCCCACGGTATGGGGGCCATCGGAGAGCTGACGACACCCAACTGCCTGGAGGCATTTGAGGCGCAGTATGCGGCAGGTACACGGGTTTTTGAGGTGGACCTGCGTTTGACACGGGATGGGGAGGTGGTGCTGCGCCATGACTGGTGGCACGCCGACTGGCAGAGGGGGATCAGCTGGGCCAATATCCCCACGCGGGACAAGTTTGTCTCCGAGCCCATCCTGGGGCAATATACGCCCCTCTCCTTCCGGGATCTTCTGCTGCTGATGGAGGAATATCCGGATATCTGTATCATTACTGACACCAAGTTTACAGATTCGGATGTGTTTTTCATCCAGTTCGACGCCATGATGCGGGATGCACGGGAGCTGGGGCTCACGTATCTGTTTGACCGGATCGTTATCCAGATCTATAGCAGCAATATGCTCTCCGCACTGAACAATATCTACCGCTTTCCCCACTATATTTATACGCTGTACGCTGAGGGCTTCTCACGCACGGATGCTGCGTTCCGGGAGAAGGCCGCCTTCTGTGCCAAATGGGGTATTGAGGGCATAACCATGTGGGACAGCTGGTGGAAGCCCTCCTTTGCCGCAATCGCCCAGGAATATGGGATCAAGGTCTACACCCATACGGTCAACGACCAGGGACAAGCCCGTGCATTCTTGGAGGAGGGGGTCAGCGGCATATATACAGACAGCCTGACGCCCGGCGACCTGGTGCGCAAAAAGATCCAGGGGGATACCACAGTAAAGCTGTGATAGGCGGGAAAACAGGCGCCCCAGGAAGATGGAGGCAGGTCTAAGGCCAGCCGTACCGCAGTGGTACGGCTGGCCTTGATTTTTCACATACCGCAGCACCCAGGAAAAAACGGGTATCTGGGGAAAGCGTGTCAATATCGGTTAAAACAGGCAAAAATCTCCTGTGGCCGGGGCAGGGCCAGCCCGGCGGGGATCACATTGCTGCCGCAAATGCCGCCGAGCCCCTTTTCCTTCACGGTTTTCATCAGCGCCGCCGCCACTTCGTCCATGTGCAGGCCAGCCAGGTTTTCCCGGGCATACCGCACCATGTAGGCCAGGGCCTGGGTCTGCCCGCCGTCCACGAGCTGTTCCACATAGCGCAGGTCCAGCTCCCGGTCCCCCACGGAGAAGGCTGTTTTCCCGAACCGCTTGACCTTCAGCCGTTCCCGTACATAGCTGTCGCCGCGGTAGTTCCTCCGGGTCTGACTGGCGCCGGAGAGGTCGATGGCCCGCCGGTTGGCAGGCAGGTGGAAATGCGGGGCGGAGAGCGCGGGGGCCGGCCGGCCCTCCAGCGCCGCCTTTGCGCAGGCGGTGATATCCTTGGCGCAATAGGCGTCCATCTGCACCACATGGTCTGCAATGTGGAAGTATGCGCCGCAGCTCCCCACGACAAGGATGAGGGACACCCCGGCTTTTTGATAGAGGTCCGCCGCACGCTCCAAAAACGGTGTGATCGGCTCCCGGTCCCGGGAGATCACCGCCTGCATCAGCTCATCCCGGACCATGAAATTGGTGGCGGACGTATCCTCGTCCATCAGCAGCAGCCTGCTGCCCGCCTCCAGAGCCTCCACGATGTTGGCCGCCTGGGAGGTGCTCCCGCTGGCGTCCAGCGTGGAAAACCGGGTCGTATCCCGTCCGCTGGGCAGGTGGTTGATGAAGAGGGAGATGTCCGTATCCGTTACCTTCCGGCCATCCTCTGCCCGAATTTTGACGGCGGTGCTGTCGGTGATGACATACTCCCTGCCATCCCCGGCGATGTGGTCGTAGACGCCCCGCTCCAGGGCCTTCAGCAGGGTGGATTTGCCGTGGTAGCCCCCGCCTGCGATCAGGGTAATGCCGCGGGGGATTCCCATACCCCGGACAGGGCCGCGGTGGGGCAGCTCCAGCGTGACAGCCAGGGATGCGGGGGATTGGAAGGGGACAGCGTTTTCCATAGGCCGGTCTGAGACGCCGCTCTCCCTGGGCAGGATTGAGCCGTCCGCCACGAAAGCGGCCAGTCCCAGCCGCGCCAGCTCGTCCCGGATAAAATGCCGGTCCTCTGACAGATGGATGGTCTGGGTCAGCTCCGGTTTGGGGGTTGTGGCATAGAGCAGGCCCTGCTCCACGCAGACAGGGATGAACTCAAACAGGATTTTTTCCAATTCCCTGGCATTGATCGTCCGCCCATTGGCGGGGAACCCCACCTCAAAGCGGAGGGTGACTGACCCGGAGCGCACCTCGCAGTCCGTCCGTTCCAGCACCTCCTGGCCGGGGATGTTGACGGCGAGGACGCCGCTTTTCCCGGAACCCTTGGCCTGGTGGGAGAACCGTCCGGCCTGGCGGCTGAACCGCCGGAGCAGATAGTCCTCCAGCGCGGCCCGGTTCCAGGGGGTGTCATAGCAGGCGGCAGGGAAGGCGGCAGCCCGGCGGTCCACGGTGACGCTGAGCTGGGAGGGCGCGGCAAAGGGATCGCCCTGGATGTGCTCGATGTTCAGGATATACCGGCCGAAGGAGAAGCTGCCTGCCAGGGACTTATAGGCGGGATAGCTCCGGCGGTCGATGGCGCGCAGGCTGGTGCGCAGTTCTTCAGCTGTTCTCATGGGAAACCTCCGCTTTCTGTGGATGTATTGCTATTGTACCTCTTTTGACGCGCAATGTATAGGTGCCGGGACGAAAAAGATGGGGCGCGGCCCCACTATTTGACAAAGCCCTTCCGGAGGCGGAAATCCTCTCCGGGATGGAGGGCGGCTGAATCAGCAAGCTGCATGGGGGTAGAGAAGAAAAACCTGGAGAACCATAGGCGGTTCTCCAGGCAGGCGTACAGAAGGGAGCGTGCGTCTCCGCAGGCAGGCCGGTCAAAAGGAAATATACAGGTCCATGCGCACATCATTGCCATCCAACAGCACTTCTGCGGTATCCAGCATCTGTCCCACAAGGGCCATCTCGCTGTCGCTGGTGTACTGGTCCTCTCCGGCCAGCTCCCAGTAGGTCTCCACCAGGGCGGGGTTCCTGACAGCGGGCTGGAGCAGGGCGGCTGTGCGCTCCATGGCGTGGGCGGACTCCGGTGCGAAGCTCGCCTGGATGATCAGCCGCAGGCCGCCCTCCTCCCGGAGCAGCCGCAGGGAAATCTCCTGGCAGCCAGACAGAAACAGGGCGTGGTTGAGCTCATTAATGACATGGTTCATCCTTCTGCGGGCCATGTTCATGCGTTTTTTCATGTTGCTTACTCCTCAGTTGGCTCCGGCTTCACCGCTTCAATGATGGGGATCATCAGGATACAGACAAGCCCTGCGGCAAAGCCGTTATTGTATAGATTCATTCCTCCGTGGAGGATGCTGGTGTTCTGGACAATGGTCATGTGGACGAACCCGGCGGCAACGCCCCAGTACCAGCCGAACTGTCCCGCAATCGGGGCCAGGCAGGTACACAGTAGCGTAGCCAGCAGCACGCCCGGGGAGGTGATGGGCACATGGATCATAATCAGCGCCGCCAGCACAGCCCCCGCCATCACTGGGATGACGTTGCGCGGGTGCTTCCCGAAGGCCCCGAACCCGGTCATGGCGAACAGGCAGCAGACCAGCGGCCCGTTGAGCCGCACCCCTTGGGGATACAGGGCCAGCAGGTATCCCAGGCCAATTGCGCCCACCAGCGCCATATTGACCAGGGTGGGGGCGGCCCCGTCCAGGACGACAAAGTCCGCTACCGCACGGCCCGAGTGGTGGAGGATGCGGCGGTAATCCTGCCAGCTGCGGCAGCCCAAGGCCGCGCCGCAGGCAAACAGGCCGCCCAGCAATAATACCATCATCGCGCACAGCAGCCAGTGGCCCTCCTGGCTCCAGCTCCCCACGGAGGCGAACTCCACCCCAAAGCCCTTGAGGATACTGGCCATGCCCAGTCCCAGGATGCCTGCGGCAAAGCCCACGTTGTAGAGGTTGTAGCCCTGGTGGATTCTGGTGGTAAAGCGGGCGATGGCAGGCAGGAGGAAACCGATGGTCAGGCCGCACAGCCCCATCGCTACCCACCGGAAGCCTGGACGGGCCCGGACCATCAAGAAACTGACCATAGGGGAGAGGCAGGTGCCATACAGCGTCAGATAGACGTATTTGGCAAATTTTTCCCGCCTGTACAGGGCGTGAAGCCATCCGCCCACAACAATCGGGGCGATGTTGACCAGGTTTTTCCCCAGCAGGGCGAAGCCTGCCATTAAAAACAGGCACGCCAGGGTCGTACCGGTGAAGGGGAGCTTCATCCATCGGATGAGCAAGGTACTCAGCAGCAGCACCATAGCCGCGTTTAAGAGGGCCGCACCTACGCCGCCGGTAGCCATGGGGTCGGTAATCAGCCCTGTCTCGCTGATCTGGATTTGCAGGAATCCGGCCAGCAGCGACAGCTCTGGCTGGGCCAGTACCGCGAAAACCAGCAGCAGCCCTACCACTGCAAACAGCAGCCGTTCCAGCTTCCGGCTCAGCAATTCCCCGTTTTTCTGGATAGTCCCTTCTGCCATAGACCCGCCTCCTTGCCATTGCGTATAGTCAACGCGGTTGAGAAAGCGTAAAAAGAGATGAGGGGCCCCAGCAAGGCTATTGACACATCTTCCCCTTGAACGTTACTCTGTTTCAATCGCTTTGACGATAATACCAGTTTATACAAAAGCGGGCGGTTTGGCAAGCCTATCTTTATAATTTTACGCAAAGCTGTCCATCCAGGAAGCAGGGCCGCCCCAAGATTTCCTTGGAGCGGCCCTGTTCAGACAAAAATGAAAGGCTTTCCCGTCCCCATCAGCAGGGGGCGGCGCACACGGTTACTTGCCGAAGTTCTCGATTATCTCCACAATCTCCGCGCCGATACGCTGCTGGGCTTCCTTAGTGGCGGCGCCGATGTGGGGGGTGCAGGAGACGTTGGGATGGCTGTAGAGGGCGCTGTTGGTGGCGGGCTCGTCGGCGTAGACGTCCAGCCCGGCGGCGCGGATCTTACCGGACTCCAGGGCCTCCAGCAGGTCGGCCTCATTGACATTGTCCCCGCGGCTGGTGTTGATAAATACAACGCCGTCCTTCATCTTTTCAATGTTTTCCTTGCAGATGATCTTCACGCCGTTGAGGGAGGGGGTGTGCAGGGAGATGAAGTCGGACCGGGCAAAGAGCTCGTCCAGCTCCACATACTTCATGCCCATCTGCTCATCAATGCCAGGGACATGGGAGATATTATAGGCAATGACCTCCATGCCGATGCCCTTGGCAATGCGGCCCAGGGCCCGGCCGATGCGGCCGAAGCCGATGATGCCCAGAGTCTTGCCGCTCAGCTCAAAGCCCTTGCCGTAGGCGTTTTTCTCCCACTTGCCCTCGCGCATCGTGTGCCCGGCGATGGACAGGAATCTGGCGCAGGAGAACATGTGGCCCATAGCCAACTCCGCCACGGAATTGGATGAGGCGCGGGGCGTATTCTTCACGGTGATGCCAGCGCCCTCGGCGTACTTTACGTCGATATTGTCCACGCCCACGCCGCCGCGGATGATTAAGCGCAGCTGGCCGCCCTTGGCCTCGTCAATATGGTTGGCGCGGATCTTGGTGGCGCTGCGCACCACTACCGCATCGAACCCGCGCAGGGCCTGGCCCAGCTCATCGGGGGCATAAAACTGCTCAACAACCTCGTGGCCATTGGCGCGCAGCTGCGCCAGAGCGGTTTTGTCCATCCCATCTGTAACCAGAATTTTCATATATCATTCTCCTGTTATTTCAGTATCCGGCCTTTTTCTCCAGAGAAAAGGCACAAAAAGAGAGTTGGCAGTCTGTAATAAAACATACTGAGCAAAATTCTTTTTTTTGAAGGGAATAGAATAACTGCCTTAACCGTTCTCCGCCTCAAATGTTTTAAGGAACTCCACCAGGGCCGCCACACCCTCCTTGGGCATGGCGTTGTAGATGGAGGCGCGCAGGCCGCCGACGCTCTTATGGCCCTTGAGGTTGTCATATCCGGCAGCCTTGGTGGCGGCGATGACCTGGGCGTCCAGCTCGGCATTAGCGGTGACAAAGGGGACGTTCATCAGGGAGCGGAACGCCTTGTCCACGGTGCCATGGAACATCTTGGAGCTGTCCAGGAAGTCGTACAGGATCTGGGCTTTCTCAATGTTCCGCTTCTCCATGGCCTCCAAACCGCCGGTGCTCTTGAGGTACTTGAATACCTTGCCGCAGACATAGATTGCCCAGCAGTTGGGGGTATTGTACATGGAGCCGTTGTCGGCGTGGGTCTTATAGCTGAGGTAGAGGGGGACCTTGGGGTCCAGGCCGTCACGAATCAGATCCTCCCGGATGATGGCGACCACCATGCCGGCCGGACCTACATTCTTCTGTACGCCGGCGTAGATCATGCCATAGTCAGACACGTTGCAGGGGCGGGAGAGGAACATGGAGCTCTGGTCGCTGACCAGGACATGGCCCTTGGTGTTGGGCAGCGTGGGCCAGGTGACGCCGTGGATGGTCTCATTTTCGCAGATGTAGACATAGTCCGCATTCTCCGGGATGTCCAGGTCGCTGCAGTCGGGGATGTAGCTGTAATTGCGGTCCTTGCTGGAGGCCACCACATGGATCTCGCCATACTTTTTGGCCTCGTTAATGGCCTTCTTGGACCATGCGCCGGTCTCCACATAGCAGGCAACGCCGTTTTTCATCAGGTTCATGGGGATCATGGCGAACTGCAGAGTTGCGCCGCCTTGGATGAACAGGACCTTGTAGTTGTCGGGGATGTGCATCAGGTCCCGCAGATCCTGTTCGGCCTCGTCGATGATCTGCTGGTAGACCTTGGAGCGGTGGCTCATCTCCATCACGCACATACCAGAACCCTTGTAGTTCATCATCTCATCCCGGATTTCCTCCAGGACAGGCTCCGGCATCGTGGCAGGACCAGCGGAAAAGTTATAAATGCGCTCGTACTTCATGTCGCATTTCCTCCTCAAAATTAGCGAATTTTTGCTGCTTCTCCAAGCAGGTTCAGTATAGTACAGTTTGGGAAGATAATCAACAGCAAAATAAAAAACAATGTCTTCCTTCTGAAAATTTCTTGGAAGTCAAACGCAGGCAGATAAAAAGCCGCCGCAGAAATGCGGCGGCAGGGATATCGTATAGTTGGGTTCCGCTCACCAGGCGCAGCGTACAGCGCAGGTGAAGTCCTGGGTAAGGCCGTCCCCCTCAAAATGCAGGGTAATCACCGCGCTGCCGGGCCCCACAGCAGTGACGGTGCCGGACATGTCCGCCACGGCCACCTCCGGACGGTCGGAGCTGTAGGAGGCGGAGTAGATCCCGGTGGAGTTCACCGGCAGGAAGGCTGCACTCTGGCCCTCGTACCAGAAGAGCATCACATCCGGGCTGGCGTTCAGCGCCCCCTGTTTGTCTTCCTCCAGGCGGCTGGTCAGAGCAGCCATCCGTTCCTCGTAGGGCAGGCTGTCGTCCAGGCTGTGGTAATAGCCCCAGTCGTAGAGCAGGAGGCCAATCGTCTGCTCCTGCTGCTCCGGGGACAGCTCGTCCAGCGTGATGCGTGCAAAGAGGGTGGGGTTCCGGACATACAGGCTGTAGAGCTCCCCTGCGTAGAACTCGGAGTACGCCCCGTCCAGCCCGCCGGTGCAGGAGAGCAGGAGGCGGTACTCTTCCTCCGGCAGGGGAGAGTCCGTCTCCGCCGCATAGCTGTGGATGGCCTCCAGTGCAGCCATGGTCCAATCCGTTTCATCCCCCGGCACATACAGATCCCCCCAGGAGATCTCCGCCAGCAGGGGCAGCCACTCCTTTGCGCTGATGCCCTGCCGGAGCTGCTCCCGGATGGACTGGGCAGCGGACGGGTCCGGCAGGATGGGCTCCGCAGGGGAGGGATGATGTGTGGGTTCCTCGCTGCCGGAGTGGTGTTTTTCTGTATTGGCAGCACCGGCAGAGGGGTGGTGCTCCGGTTCCGTCTCCGGCGTATGGATGCCCTGGTTCTGGCCGCAGGCGGTCAGTGTAAAAAACAGGGCGCACAGGAACATAATCATATGCTTCTTCATGTTGTCAATCCTTTCTATCTGATCTGCGGATGTTGCCGCGCCATCGCGTCAAACCGGATCATGTTCTGGGCATTGAGGATGGACATAGCCGAAAAGGTTGCCTCCAGCTCACCGCTCTCCCGCGTGGTGCTGTAGAGCCCGTTGGGCAGGGGCAGGCCGGCTGTGACCTTGAGAACATAGCGGACCGTTACCTGGGATGGCAGGTCCGGATCAGAGACATACCACCAGTTGGGGGTAACATTCAGGAGATCTTCGTCTAATGCGCCGCCCAAATAGGCCAGCGCGTCCTCATGGAGCTGCCGGGATATTGCAGTATCCAGGCCCAGCTCATCCATACTGTCATAGTAAAGCTCCCCGCCAGGGGAGGCGGGGGCAGCGGCCACATAGTCCTCCAACCACGTTTCCCAGTCTGCAATTTCTTCACTGTAAAGTATTTCTGATTGCTGGCTGTCCGCGCCATCCCATACGCACCGCACGGTGCAGGAGAAGTCCTGTTGGCCTGCATTGCCCTCAAAGTGCATAGAGATGACGGTGCGGCCGGGGGAGAGGGCGGTAACGGTGCCGCTGCTGTCCACGGCGGCGACAGAAGCGTCAGATGAGGCGTAGGTTACGGCGTAGATGCCCGCCGTCCCCACCGGGAGGAGCTGGAAACTTTCCCCGGCGGCCCGCAGGGTTACGTCGGTAAAATTGGCAGTCACGCCGTTGACAGAGGGCGCGATGCCCAGGAGCTGATAGATTTCTGTGTCTGTCAGGGGGGCGTCCAATGTCCGCCCCAGGGTATCGCTGAGGGGGAAACGCAGCCAGCTCACCACACCGGCGCGCTCATCCTCTGTCAGGTACACGCTGCCCAGCACGGAGACGAAACGCTGGGGGTCCTTTTCATACAGCTGCCATAGAATCCCTTCCTGAATTCCGGTGGCGTATGCCCCATCAATGGTGGGGTCATCCCAGAAACGGTTGGAGAGGATATCGTGGACCTGCCCCCAGCTGACATCGTTGTCCCGGATAAAGGCGTATAGCGCCTCCAGCAGCCTGGACAGCTCATCTTCACCATAGATGTCCCGGTAATCGCTCCAGCGGAGATAGGGAAGGTAGGCCACCGCCAGGGGCATATTGCCCAGGAAATTGTCATGAATCAAACGGGGGAAAGCAGCGGCGCCGGCCCGCAGCCGGAAACTGCCCGCCAGTCCTTCCGCCTGGGTGAACAGGCCCATGTACTGCTCGTCTGCCAGCTCCGTCTCCTGGTTGATGTCCAGGACGTAGACATAGGGGCTGCCGTTGAAATCGAAGCCCTCCAGGATGTAGTCGTTGCGGTGGTATGTGTCCGCCCAGCTGGTGGGGGTGGGGACTACGCTCATGAGCCAGCCGTCCTCTGTTTCCGGCTGATAGCGATCTGCGTCGTAGAAGGCTGCGCCGTCCTCCGTCTGGACACAGAGTACCGCCCCAAGCCAAGGCTCTGGTATGGCCAGGGAAAAGAGGCCGCTGGGATGGAGATAGCTGACGTTCTCCAGCAGTACAGCGGTTGCCGTCTGGGCAGGGGAGGGAGCCGGTTCCACCGGGGATGCGGTCGGGTCATCTGCGGGTCCATCCCCGTTATTGGCGGGCGGCGCAGGGTCAGGCGCGACAGCTGCCGCCCGTCCGCCAAAGGTGACTGCCACCAGGCAGCAGATCAACAATGCCACAGCGGCCAGGGTCAGGCGCAGCATCCGCGGCCGGTGGGCAATGAGGGAGATGCGCTCCTTCATGGTGCGTTTTCCGGCGGTCATTGTGGTGGCTGTACACAACAGATCCGCCGGGGAGCGGCCTGCCGGTACCATGCGCAGCAGTGTCGCGCCATAGTCCAGCCGCTTTTCCTCCCCCAGGCGGCGGATTGCGCCGTCATCGCAGGCCAGCTCACAGTCCCTGCGGCTCAGAGCTGCCGCCAGCCATACCAGGGGATTGAACCAGTAGACGGTCAGGCATACGCCCCGCAAGACGGCCCATAGATGATCCCCATGGCGGAAATGGGTCTGTTCGTGGACCAGGATATGGACAAAGTGGGCCTTTTCCAGCGCCATTTCATTGACATAGACAGCGGGACGCAGCAGGCCGAAGAGGCACGGCGAGACCAGACCCTCCATGAGGTACACAGGGAGCCGCCCGAATTCCGGCGGCAGGTGCATCCGTTTCCGGCCCCTGTGCAGGCGGACAGCAAAGGCCAAGTTGGACACAGCCAGCGCCGTTCCGGTCAAGCCCGCTCCAATCCCCCAAACCAAGGCGGGCCACGGGACTGTCCGTCTGATATCCCCACCAGAGGATATGTTTTCCGGAGGTGGGGGTGCCGCCGGTGCGTTAGGCTGGAGATTCGGGCGCGGGGCCGCGCTGACGGTCTGCCGGTCAGAGACGGCCTCCTGGAGGGCGGTTTGCAGATTGCTGGCAGCGCCCACGACGCTTACCGGCGAGGGGAACAGGGAGCCGGGGATCAGCAGCCGCGCCGCAACCAGCAGCCACAGTGCGTATTGCAGTGTGGGGCTGATCCTTCCCCGGAGCAGGCGGCGCAGCAGGGAGAGGGCAAGGATGAGGAAGGAGGACGTAAGGAGGATCTCCTTCATGTCCGCTCCCCCCTTGCTTTTTCCAGGATAGCGGCCAGCTCAGCCAGATCCTGTTCGCTCAGGCCCCTGCCGTCCGCCAGTGTGTTCACCATCGTCCCTACGCTGCCCTGGTAAATCCGGTGCAGCAGGGACTCCGTCTCCTGTAAAGCCGCCTGATTGCGGGAGATGGTGGGGCTGTAGAGCCGTGCCCGTCCGCCCTCCTGGTAGGTAACGGCGCCCTTTGCCTCCAGCCGCCCCACCATAGTGACAATGGTGGACTTGTGCCAGCCTGTGGCAGGGGAGAGCTCCCGGACGAGCTCCATCAGGGTCCGGGGGGACTGCTCCCACAGGCGTTCCATGACCTGCCACTCCCCGGCGGAGAGGGAAATCTGATTGTGGGACATGGTTCTCATCCTCTCGGGCGGTGCGCCTGCGCCGCCGGTTCACATATGTAAACTTAATATACCACATAGATTTACAGCTGTCAACCAGTCTTTTCCAGGGTCTATGACCAATCCTTGTCTATATATGAGAAAAATTCATATATAAGAAGCCGAAATTTAGAAGGAGAATCTGTGTGCTTGGGCAAGTTGGAGGGAAAAAACGGGGGATTTTGTGTGAAATGGCAATAAAGTCCGGGCGCAAACCGTGAACAATTTGTGTATAGAATGACAGTTGACTTTTAGGGGATTAGGTTTTATCATGTACCTACCATCTGCGGGGCGTATCCCTAGGGGACGTGTGCGCCTGTGGGGGCGTGCGGTAGAATTGGCACGGTCCCGGCGGCGGCCCGGGCGCATCCTGGATGAACACATACATTATGAAAAGGAGTCATGCAGTATGAAGAAGTTTCTTGCCATGCTTCTGGCGGTTGTTATGACCATGGGCCTTGTGGCCTGCGGCGGCAACAACCAGGGCAAAACCCCCAGCGATGGCGGCAGCCAGCCCTCCGGCAGCGGCGCGGCCACCATTAAGATCGGTGGGGTAGGCCCCCTGACCGGTGGTGCGGCCATCTACGGCAACGCGGCCAAGGGCGGCGCGGAGATCGCCGCCGAGGAGATCAACGCCCTGGGCGGCCTCCAGATCGATCTGCGCTATGAGGACGACGCCCACGACCCTGAGAAGTCCGTCAACGCCTACAACACCCTCAAGGACTGGGGGATGCAGGTGTTCCTGGGCTCCGTCACCTCCGGCCCGGGCGCGGCCACCGCTGCGGAGAGCAACGCTGACCACATGTTCTACCTGACCCCGTCCGCTTCCTCCACCGATGTCATCGGCGGCGTGGCGAACCCCCTGACCGGCACCGTGGACATCAACCGCCGGGACAACGTCTTCCAGATGTGCTTCGTCGACCCCAACCAGGGCAGCGCCTCCGCCCAGTACATCAAGGACAACGGCCTGGGCAGCAAGATTGCCGTCATCTATAAGAACGACGACATCTACTCCACCGGGATCTACAACAGCTTTGCCGCCAAGGCCGCCGAGCTGGGCCTGGAGATCGTCTCCACCACCACCTTTACGACTGACAGCCAGACCGACTTCTCCGTCCAGATTGCCGACGCGAAGAACAACGGCGCGGATCTGGTCTACCTGCCCACCTACTATGAGGCCAACGCCCTGATCCTCACCCAGGCCAACGCTGCCGGCTACAATCCCAAGTACTTCGGCGTGGACGGCATGGACGGTATCCTCTCCGTGCAGGGCTTTGATACCTCCCTGGCCGAGGGCGTCATGCTGCTGACCCCCTTCAATGCCGACGCTGAGGACGAGGCTACCAAGAGCTTTGTAAAGAAGTACCAGGAGAAGTACGGCGACATCCCCAACCAGTTCGCCGCCGACGCCTATGACTGTGTGTATGCCATCTACAACGCCCTGCAGGGCGAGGTGGTCTCCGCCGACACCAGCGCCAGCGACCTGTGCGACATTCTGATTGACAACTTCACCACCATGACCTTTGACGGCCTGACCGGCGAGTCCATGACCTGGGCGGATACCGGTGCGGTCTCCAAGACCCCCAAGGGCATGTACATCCAGGATGGCGCTTACGTGGGTATGGACTAACCCCATTTTTCCCAATTGCCCGAGAGGACTGCCGGAGGGGCTGTCCGTCCAGCCTTTGGCTGGGCGGCAGCCCGGCAGCCCTCTCCCTTCTGCATTTTCCCCACAGCCCTGCGTCAGGCTTGTCGGAAATCCCCCGGCCCGCACCCGGCGGACTTCCGATGGGCCTGAACCTTATAGAAAACGAGGTGTGTCTTTTTGCTGATTTTTCTCAACCATTTGATCAACGGCATCAGCCTGGGCAGCGTCTACGCCATCATCGCCCTGGGTTACACCATGGTCTACGGCATCGCCAAGATGCTCAACTTCGCCCATGGCGACGTCATCATGTTGGGCGCGTATATCTGTTTTTTTGCCGTTTCCTCCTTCAGCCTGCCGCCCCTGGTGGGCGTGCTGCTTGCCATGGTGGTATGTACTGCCCTGGGTATCGTGATTGAACGGCTGGCCTACAAGCCCTTGCGGCAGGCGACCTCCCTGGCGGTGCTGATCACCGCCATCGGCGTGAGCTACTTCCTGCAAAACGGGGCCCAGCTGCTGTGGTCCTCCAATATCAAGATGTTCCCCTCCCTCTTCTCCAACGAGCCCATTGCGCTGTTTGGCGGGGAGCTGAAGATCACCATGGCCGCGATTGCCACAGTCCTGGCCTGTGTGGTGATTATGCTGGTGCTGACCTGGTTTACCGGCCGGACCAAGCTGGGCAAGGCCATGCGGGCCTGTTCCGAGGACAAGGCTGCCGCCCAGCTGATGGGCATCAATGTCAACGCCACCATCTCGATGACCTTTGCAATCGGCTCGGCCCTGGCGGCCATCGCCGGGGTGCTCTTCTGCTCGGCCTACCCCAACCTGACCCCCACCACCGGGTCCATGCCCGGCATCAAGGCGTTTACCGCCGCCGTATTCGGTGGGATCGGCTCCATCCCTGGCGCATTGCTGGGGGGCGTGCTGCTGGGCTTGATTGAGATTTTTGCCAGCGCATATATCTCCACCCAGCTCTCCAACGCCATCGTATTTGCGGTGCTGATTGTGGTGCTGCTGGTGAGGCCGACCGGGCTGCTGGGCAAGCAGGTCCGGGAGAAAGTGTAAGGTGGGCATATGAAGAGAATTCACTTGAATAAGGCCAGCCGGGTCAACTTTGCCACCTACGGCATGGTCGTTGCCGCATACCTTGTGTTGCAGCTGCTGGGCAGCATGGGGATGCTTTCCTCCACCATGCGGGGCCAGCTGGTACCCATCTGCGCCTATGTGGCAATGGCCTTGAGCCTGAATCTGACGGTAGGCGTGCTGGGAGAGCTGAGCCTGGGCCATGGCGGCTTCATGAGCGTGGGGGCCTTCGCGGGGGCGGTGGCCGCTGCGGCGCTGCCCATCGGGTCTGACGGCCTGCGGCTGGCCTGCGCCATGGTTGCTGGGGCCCTGGTTGCCGCTCTGGTGGGGGTGCTGGTGGGGATCCCGGTGCTGCGCCTCAACGGCGACTATCTGGCGATTGTCACCCTGGCCTTTGGCCAGATCATCAAATCCATTGTAGAAAATCTGTATATCGGTATGGACGGCAAGGGCCTCCACGCCGACTTCCTCAACAACACGATGGCCCTGGGCGAGGGCGGGCGCATGGTCCTCAACGGCCCCATGGGCGTCAACGGCATTCAGAAAATTTCCACCTTTACTGCCGGGTTTGTCCTGGTGATGCTGATTCTGGTGGTGATCTTCCATCTGGTGGGCAGCCGGGCAGGGCGGGCCATCATGGCCCTGCGGGATAACCGGATTGCCGCCGAGAGCGTGGGCATCCCGGTGACGAAATACAAGCTGATGGCGTTTGTCATCTCCGCCGCCATGGCGGGTGCGGCGGGTACGCTGTTCGCTTTGGGGCAGAATACCATCACCGCCAATAAGTTTGATTTCAATACCTCCATCCTCATCCTTGTGTTTGTTGTGCTGGGCGGGCAGGGGAAGATGTGGGGCTCCATCCTGGCTGCAACCTTCCTCACCGTCCTGCCGGAGACCCCCGCCATGCGCGGGCTGGCGGACTACCGGATGCTGGTGTACGCGGTGGTCATGATCCTGGTGATGCTGGCAACCAACAGCCCGGCCGTACAGGACTTTGTCAATGCCCGGCTGCGGAAAAAGAAGAAAAAGGAGGGTGCTGGTCAATGAGTGAGAATAAAAACAGCTATCCCAAGCCCAAGCTGGTGCCGGTGCCCAGCACAAACATCATCCCAGAGCGGGACGTGGATAAGCGGCCTATTTTGGAGTGCCGCCACCTGGGCATCGACTTTGGCGGGCTCACGGCGGTGGATGACTTTAACATGGCGATTGGCCGCACGGAGATTGCGGGCCTCATCGGGCCCAACGGGGCAGGGAAGACCACGGTATTCAACCTGCTGACCAAGGTGTACCAGCCTACCCGGGGCACCGTCATGATCGACGGCCGGGACACCGCGGGCAAGAGCACCATCCAGGTCAACCATATGGGCGTGGCCCGGACGTTCCAGAATATCCGTCTGTTCAATAACCTGTCCGTGGAGGACAATGTGAAGGTGGGGCTCCATGAGCACACCAAGTACAGCGCGCTGTCCGGGATTCTGCGCCTGCCCTCCTACTGGAAGAAGGAGCGGGAGGCCCATGAGAAAGCTTTGGAGCTGCTGTCTATATTTGACATGCAGGATATGGCGGGCTACCAGGCGGGCTCTCTGCCCTACGGGGCCCAGCGGCGGCTGGAGATTGTCCGCGCCCTGGCGACGCAGCCCAGCCTGCTGCTTCTGGACGAGCCTGCGGCGGGTATGAACCCGTCGGAGACGGCGGAGCTGATGAACAATATCCGCAAGATCCGGGATACCTTCCAGATCGCCATTATGCTCATTGAGCACGATATGAATCTGGTGATGGGCGTGTGCGAGGGCATCTGCGTGCTCAACTTCGGCAGGATTATCGCCAAGGGCACGCCAGACGATATCCAGGCAAACCCAGCCGTCATTGAGGCGTATCTGGGCAGGCAGAAGGAGGCGTAAGGCATGGCTATGCTGAAGGTAAACGATATCCATGTGTACTACGGCAGTATCCACGCGGTCAAGGGCGTCTCCTTTGAGGTCAACGAGGGGGAGATCGTCACACTGATCGGCGCCAACGGCGCGGGTAAGTCCACAGTGCTGAATACGGTGTCCGGCCTGCTGCACCTCCGGACGGGGTCGGTGCAGTTTATGGAGCAGGATCTCAAGGGCGTAGCCCCCCACAAGGTGGTAGAGCGCGGCTTGGCTCAGGTCCCGGAGGGACGGCGGGTTTTCCTGCAAATGACAGTAGAGGAAAATTTGGAGATGGGGGCCTACACCCAGCCCAATTCCACTATTGCCCCCGGCATTGCGGACGTATACAAGCGGTTCCCCCGCCTGGAGGAGCGCCGCCGCCAGGTGGCCGGGACCCTCTCCGGCGGTGAGCAGCAGATGCTGGCAATGGGCCGTGCTCTCATGTCCAAGCCCAAGCTCCTGATGCTGGATGAGCCCTCCATGGGCCTGGCCCCGATCCTGGTGGAGCAGATTTTTGATATCATCAAGGAACTCCACGCCGCCGGTACCACGATCCTGCTGGTGGAGCAGAATGCCCAGGCCGCCCTCTCTGTGGCCGACCGGGCCTATGTGCTGGAGACGGGGCGTATTTCCCTGAGCGGAACGGGTGCGGAGCTCATGGCCAGCGACCAGGTGCGCAAGGCGTACCTGGGGGGATAGATTCCTCCTTAAAAAATCTTTCAAGCCCCCGGATGGCCTGCGATCCGGGGGCTTGCTTTATCTGGATACACAAATGGGAGGGTCCGGCATCTGCCGCACCCTCCCCATATATCAAAATCCGACCCGCGTCCCGGACAGGCGGGCGGGATTTAGCGCGTACTGTGTGCGGCTCAGGCGGTTGCTTCTTCCGGCTGCCTCTCCCGGAACAGCAGGGAGACGCACCACAGGCCCGCCAGCCCCACAAGGGAGTAAATGATCCGGGAGATGACCGCCATCTGGCCGCCGCAGAAAAACGCCACCAAATCCAGCCCGAACAGCCCGATCAGTCCCCAGTTCAGTGCGCCGATGATCACCAGGATCAATGCGATCCGATCCAAAACCATATCCTCGTACCTCCTTCTTTTTTGAAAAGCCTGTCGTAAGCCTTACGTCCGTATTTTTTCCCCTGCGCCCGCCCTTATGCACGGCAGAGATTCCAATGAAAGGCAGGAGAAGAAAAATTTTAAAAAGAGAGGGTAAGTAATGGACAGGGCGGCGGATCAAGGCTGCCGGGGAAAGCAGGCGGGGGCGGGGCGGCACAGGAATGTTGCGGGGAACCGCTCCGACAGGGCCTGGACGGCCCGGGCGGCAGGCTCCCGTTCCGGGAACAGGCCGAACACGGTGGGGCCGCTGCCGGTCATGGAAGCGGCCATGGCGCCCATATTCAGCAGGGCGGCCTTGATCTCGAAGACCTGAGCGTACCGCCTGGGGAGGATGTCCTCAAAGACGTTGTACAGCCGGTGGGCGATGCCCTCCAGATCCCCGCTGGAGAGGGCCTCCAGCATACCGGCGGTGTCAGGATGGCAGCGCAGGCGTTTGACGCGCACCTGTGCGAACAGCTCCGGCGTAGAGATGGAGCAGGGGGGCTTGCATACGGCGATCCAGCAGGGGGGCAGGGGAGGGAGGTCGGTGAGCGCCTCGCCACGGCCCTCGGCCAGGGCGGTGCCGCCCCGGACACAGTAGGGGACGTCGCTGCCCACCCTGCCGCCAGTCTCCTCCAGCTGTCCTTGGGGGAGCTCCGGCAGGCAGAGCCGCCGCAGAAGCCGCAGGACAGCCGCGCCGTCGCTGCTGCCGCCGGCCATGCCCGCGCACACAGGGATATTTTTTTTGATATCAATGGACATCCCCAAGACAGGGAGCCGATTGTCTTGAAAAAACTGGTTTGCCGCCTTGACGGCAATGTTGCCGCCGTCCCGGGGGAGGTAAGGCAGATTGGTAGTCAGCGTGAATCCCGGCTCCGCCTGGGGGGTGAAGGTTATGAGATCCTGTAGGTCAATGGACTGCATGACCATGCGCATGTCGTGGTAGCCGTCCTCACGGCGTCCCAGGATATCCAGGGTGAGATTTAATTTGGCGTAGGCCGGTTCTGTGTAGGCCATAAGAAACCTCCCATACATTAGTATTCGTATCCGCAGAAGGGGCAGCGAGGGTAATCGAAGTCGTACCGCCGCCCACAGGCGGGACAGTTGGTCTGGGGCAGTACGGAGGAGTGTTCCTCTCCACCTGCGGCAAAAAACTCCAGTTTCCCGCAGTCCTGGCAGCAGTAGACGCCCACCCGCATAGCCCCGGCCAGCAGGTTGGGCCAGACGCCCAGGAGGAAACTGGTTTTACCCAGTTGGAGATTCTCCATACAGGCAAAGCGCATCTCCCCGCCGCAGCGAAGGCAGCGTAAACCATGTTCCATCTTGTATTTCACACTCCTTCCACTCTGTTGCCCAGTATACCGCAAGGATTTGCAAATGTCTACCGGATTCGCCGGATTGTCTGCCCTGTGCTATCTAAAAAATTTAACTTAGCCGACAAAATAACCGGAACTTTCCCCGGCGGGGCGTGGTACAGTAGCCATGTGTTCAATTAGGAAGGGGAGTGGAGGACATGGAGCTTGCGCTGATGCTGGCTATTTTCCTGGCCGGTATCATCCTGATTGTCAAGGGGGGCGACTACTTTGTGGATGCGGCCTCTTGGATTGCCGAGGCCAGCGGGATTCCCAAGCTGATTGTGGGGGCTACCATTGTGAGCCTGGCCACCACGCTGCCGGAGATGCTGGTGTCGGTGATGGCGGCCGTCCAGGGGAAAACAGACATGGCGATTGGGAATGCAGTTGGCAGTGTCACAGCCAACCTGGGCCTCATTATGGCGATCTCCGTCATCTGTATGCCGGTCAAGATCCGGCGGGGGGATTACCTGCTGAAGTCCGTGCTGATGCTGGCCGCCGCCGGGACTGTCGTGGCCGGGGGGATGCAGGGGGAGGTAACTTTGGTTTTGTCCCTTGCTCTGTTGGCGGTGTTCGGGGCGTTCCTCTATGAAAATTTGCGTTCTGCCCAGCAGTCCATGCGCTGCTGCGGCGTGGGGGAGCTGGGGCCCTTCCGCGCCCAGGCGCCTAAGCGGGAGGTCCTTTTCAACTGTATCAAATTCACCGTGGGGGCGGTTGGCGTCATTTTGGGGGCGGACCTGCTGGTAGACAGCGGCAGTGCGCTGGCACGGCTGGTGGGGGTGTCCGAGCGGATCATCGGCGTTACGGTGGTAGCGGTGGGTACATCCCTGCCGGAGCTTGTCACAACCGTCACTGCAATCGCAAAAAAGCAGTCAGCCCTGTCGGTCGGGAACATCTTGGGGGCGAATATCCTGGATCTGACACTGATCCTACCCCTCAGCGGGCTGATTGCCGGGAAACCCCTGCCGATCTCCCCGACCTCCGCGCAGATCGACCTGCCAGCCTGCCTGCTGGTGGGCGGGATCGCGGTGATCCCGGCGATGCTCTCCGTACGCTTTCAAAGGTGGCAGGGGGTGGCGCTGCTGGCAGTCTACGGTGTGTATCTGGCATTGACCTGTGGGGCATAAAACAAGGCGTTGCATTACATATTATTTTAAGTTCTTTTGTGCGCTTCAAAAAAGAGTGACAGCCAAACAGCAGCGGGAACCGGCCCAAACCGGTCCCCGCTGTTTCAGATTTCCGTAAACGTATAGCGGTGCTTCCGCCCGCCCTCCAGCAGGGCTTCGATGACGGGGCTGCCGTTGCGCTCTGTAGAGAGGAATTCCACGGACCGCTCGCGCATGTACTGCTCCTGCACGTACATGGAGGGGTCTTCCAGCTCCAAGGCCAGGATCTCGCATGTATTCGGCCTCTGATCTCCGGAGCAGGGGACAAATTCCTCCCGGATCACCTCGTATTCCTTCATCTGCCGCCTCCTTTCCATTGGTCAATCCGTCTTATGATGCCCGGCAGCGGCAAAAATTATACATGTGATAGCTGTAACAAAATTGTAACTGTACATTGGGGAAAAACCTGCTATACTGAATACAACTTTCAAAGGAAGGGTGAAACAATGCGCGGATAATCTGATTTTCGTGTTACAGGAGTGTTCCGGGGTACACGCAGGAGGCGTGTGCCGGTTCCTGTTGCCGAAAGTCAGAGGATGCCGGGCACTTGGCCGGAGCGTCTTGCTTCGGTGCGCCCCGCCGCGTTCTCCGCTGCTTTCGGCATGTCCGGAAGCAGTTTTTTGCTGCCCCAGGGCAGCCGGAAGGGGGACGTTTCCTTATGTTACAAATCAACCATCTGACACTGACCCACCAAAAGGATCTGCGGACCTTGGTGGAGGATTTTTCTTTTGTACTCAACGACGGCGACAAGGCCGCCCTGATCGGGGAGGAGGGCAATGGGAAATCCACCTTGCTCCAGTGGATTGATGACCCGCAGCGTATTGAGGGCTACTGCCAATGGAGCGGGGAGCTGGCCGGGAATCCCGGCCCGGTGGGCTATCTGGCCCAGGAGCTGGGGGAGGAGGAGAAGGCGGGGAGCATTCTCGACTTTTGCGCCGCGTCGCCATGTTTCTATGATCTGACGCCCAAGGAGCTGGGGGAGATTGCGCGGCAGCTCCGGTTCCCTGTAGAGGAATTCTACAGCAGCCGGCCGGTGTCCACCCTCTCTGGCGGGGAACGGATCAAGCTCCAGCTTGGCCGTCTGCTGTTCAGCCGCCCAGCGGTACTGCTGCTGGACGAGCCCTCCAGCGATGTGGATTTGGCGGTGTTGGCCTGGCTGGAGGAATTCATCAACGGGTATCAAGGGATTATCCTTTATATCTCTCATGATGAAATGCTGATCGAGCGAACCGCCACCGTGGTGCTGCATATTGAGCACCCCCGGGAGGGGAAACCGCCCCGGTGTATGGCACACCGGCTGGACTACCAGACCTACCGCCAGCGGCGGGATGCCGGGATTGCCGCGCAGGACCGCCAGGCGCGGAAGGAGCGGGAGGAGTACAGGAAGAAGATGGAGAAGTACCGCCGGATTCAGCAGAGCGTGGAGCACGCCCAGAACGTTGTTTCCCGGCAGGACCCCAGCACGGCCCGGCTCTTAAAAAAGAAAATGCACGCAGTACAGTCCATGGGCCGCCGGTTCGAGCGAGAGGCGGAGCAGATGACGAAGCTCCCGGAGGTGGAGATGGCCGTCTTCCTGCGTTTTCCGGAGGAGGCCCGGCTTCCTGCGGGGAAAACTGTGCTGGATCTGCACCGGGAGGAATTGCGGGTTGGGGACCGGGTTCTGGCAGAAAACCTGCGCCTGCATATTTCGGGTGGGGAGAAGGTGGGGATCATGGGGCCCAATGGCACAGGGAAGACCACGCTGCTGCGGGAGATCTGGAAGGAGCTGTGTAGTCGCCGGGATCTCCGGGCGGGGTACATGTCCCAGGACTACGCCGAGGCCCTGCCGATGGATCAGACGCCGCTCCAGTTCCTGGCTCCGGAGGGGGATACTGCCACCGAGACGAGGGCCCGGACCTACCTGGGCAGCCTCCGCTATGCCCGGCAGGAGATGGTACACCCGATTCGGGAGCTGTCCGGTGGGCAGAAGGCCAAGCTGCTGATGGCGAAGATGGTACTGGATGGGACAAACGTGATGCTGTTGGATGAGCCCACCCGGAATTTTTCTCCCATGTCCGGCCCGCGGGTACGCCAGGCCCTGCGGGATTACGGCGGCACCATCATCAGCGTGTCCCACGACAGAAAGTTCCTGGCGGAAGTATGTGACAAGCTATATTACTTGACAGAGAACGGGCTGTTTCCAGTGGAGCGGGAAACCCTCACGCAGGATCATTTTTAAAAAAGAGCCATGAAACGTAAAAAAGTGCTTGACATTGACGCAGCGTCAAGGCCTATCCTTTCCTACAGGAGGTGATCCGATGTACACGGTCAAGGAACTGGCGCAGAAAACCGGGCTGACGCCCCGTACCCTGCGGTATTATGATGCGATTGGCCTTCTGCACCCGGCCCGGGCTACAGGGAATGATTACCGTCTTTATGGGCCTCAGGAGATCGACCGGCTGGAGCAGATCCTGCTTTACCGGGCAATGGGGGTTCCGCTGGAGGAGATCCGCCACATGCTGGACGCACCGGGTTTCGACCGGGCCGGCGCACTGCGGGGGCATCTGGAACGCCTTCTGGAACGGCGGCGGGAGGTGGAGGAGCTCATCCACATGGTCTGCCGCACGTTAGAGGATATGGAAGGAGGCTCGCATATGAGCGACAAGGAACGGTTTGAGAGCATGAAACGGCAGGCTGTCCGTGAGAATGAGGCGGCCTATGGCCAGGAGGTCCGGGAGAAATATGGTGATGAGGCGGCGGACAGCTGCGCCGCCCGCGTCACAGGTATGACAGAGGAGGCATGGAACCAGATGAAGGCGGAGGAGGAAGGCTATCAAGCGGCACTCCGGCGTGCCGCTGCGTCAGGCGACCCGGCGGGCGTGGATGCGCAGGAGGCTGTCCGTCTTCACGGCCAGTGGCTGGGGCATTTTTGGAAACCGGAGGCAGTGACGCCCCAGGCACATATTGCCCTCATAGAGATGTATGGCCAGGACCCACGGTTTGCAGATTACTATGAAGCCATCGCGCCGGGATGCACGGCTTTCTTTGCTAAGGCCGCTCAGGCGTACTACGAAAAAAAGGACTGAAGCAAAGGGCGCGGGAGAGAATCCCGCGCCCTTTGCTGGTCAAAAAAGACAATATTCATACAAAATTTATCATAGAGATAACAGGGGGCCGCCTTGAACAAGACCTGCTGTGGGACAGCTGGCGCCGCTCAGCGAAAGATCAGGGCCACGGCCTGAGCAGCCATGCCCTCTCCGGAACCGGTAAAGCCCAGATGCTCCTCCGTTGTCGCCTTGATGTTGACTGCGTCCAAACTGGTTTGCAGGTCGGCGGCGATGTTCTCCCGCATCTGGGGGATGAAAGGGGCGATTTTTGGCCGCTGGGCCACCAGGGTAACGTCTACATTCCCGATGGTAAACCCCTGGTCTGCCAGAAGACGGACCACATGGCGCAGCAGGAGGCGGCTGTCCGCGCCCTTGTAGCGCATGTCGCTGTCTGGGAAGTGCCGCCCAATGTCGCCCAAGGCCGCCGCACCCAGCAGGGCATCCATCAGGGCGTGGAGGACCACATCCGCATCGGAGTGGCCGAGAAGCCCCTTTTCATAGGGGACCGTCACACCGCCCAGCACCAGCGGCCGCCCCTCCACCAGGCGGTGGACGTCGTAGCCCTGGCCGATTCGCGGCGTGCTCATTGCAGTTCCTCCCGCCGCCGCAGCAGCTCAGCCGCAAGCAGCATGTCCTCCGGCGTGGTGATTTTGATGTTCTCATAGGAGCCGTTGGTGAGGTAGACCTCCTTGCCCAGCAGCTCCACGGCAGAGCAGTCGTCCGTCACGTCGATGCCGGAGGTCTGGGCGGACTGGAGGGCGGCCCGCAGCAGCTGCGCATCAAAGGCCTGGGGCGTCTGCACGGCCCGGAGGCTGGCCCGGTCCGGGGTGCGCTCCACCACATTCTCCCGCACAATTTTAATGGTGTCCTTGACCGGCACGGCGGGGGCGGCGGCATTGGTGTTGTGGGCCAGGGCAATGACCCGGTCAATAAGCTCCGGCTCCGCCAGGGGCCGGGCCCCGTCGTGGACGGCCAGGAAGGCAGCATCCTCCCGGCACTCCCGGCTCGCCGCCAGCACGGATTCCAGCCGGGTGCTCCCGCCGCGGACGATCTTGGTCGGCTTGGTGATGCCGTAGGTCTTGCACAGATCTCCGGTGGGGAGGAGGTCCTCCTCCCGGACAGCCACGACAATCTCGTCCACCAGAAGGGCCCCATCCAAGGCCAAGAGGGTCCTGGCCAGCACAGGGATGCCATCCAGGGGCAGCATCAGCTTGTTTGCGCCCTCCATCCGGCTGGAGCAGCCGGCGGCGGCTACAATGACGCTACAAAACGGGTGCTCATCTTTGGCTTTTGGGCGGAACAGTTTGGAAAGCAGACCGCTCATACTGCAATTCCTCCTGACATGGCGGCATTGACTTGGTCTTCAATGAACTGGTAGGTCTCATCCGTGGATAACACGATCTCTGAGATTAAAATCTGCTTGGCAGTGCGGAGCATCTTCCGCTCCCCGGTGGACAGGCCGCGCTCATTGTCCCGGCTGACAAGGCTCTTGATCACCTGGGCCACCTGGTAGAGGTCTCCGCTCTTAATTTTCTGCATATTATCCCGATAACGCTGGTTCCAGCTGCCGGTAAACTTTTCCACCTCCAAGGCGGCCAAATCGGCCAGCAGCTTTGCCGCGTGGATCGGGTCCAGGATATTCCGCAGGCCGATAGCGGCGCTGGCTGCGGTCGGGATTTTCAGCACAAGCCCACCCACCGGCATACAAAATACATAGTAATCCTGCACAGCGCCCGCTACGGACTCGGTTACGATCCGGTCGATGACGCCCGCCCCGTGCATGGGGTGCGCCACCTTGTCCCCTACGCAAAACATCATTCTGCCCACCTTTCTAACACATCACACACAAATCCTGTTACTTACTATCCTTATAATCTATCTTAACCCTAATTTTTGGAAATTACAAGAACTAATGTCACTTTTTTCTTAGTTTTTTGCAATTATCCAGGAATAGAGCGGCTGCGGGGACTGATTTTTCGGCGCGGCGGCTCCCGCCGCCAGGCGCAAACGGGAACGCGGCTGTATATAATAGTAGTACCCAAGCGATAAGGAGGCGAATGAGAATGCGGATGAGAAACTATCGCTGGCTGGGGATCTGCGCCACGGCCCTGGGGCTGGGCATCCTGATCGCCGCCATCTTTCCAACAGGGTGCCTCCTGTTCCTTGTGGCATTTCTGCTGATCGGCTGCGGCTGCGGCTGTATGCGCAAGTAGGAAGGAGGCGCCCATGAAGATCGTCGTTATCAAGTCGCCCAAAATTTTGAACGGCATCCTGCGCAGAATCTTTGGGATCAAGGGGTAGGCATAGTCCGCCGCGTCCGCTCATAGACTGGAGTCAACGAGGGCTTGAACACCATACTGAGGGAGGACGCCAACAATGGAATTGAAATTCAAAAAAAGCGGCCATGACTACTATGAGCCGCTCCACTTTGCCCCCTTTTCCTGTGAGGCCATGCGGGAGAATATTGTGCCGGACAGCTGCGGGGACATCGCGCGGATTGTGGACACCACAGGGGTGGTGTGCCTGACCAACCGGGAGCTGACCGGCGACGGGCGGTTTTCCGCCAGCGGCTCGGTAGAGGTGTCCGTGCTGTACATACCGGAGAAGGAGGACGGCCCCCGGGCCCTCCATTTCCAGATCCCCTTCCAGTGCTACGGCGAGGGGCAGGGGGGCGCGGAGTGTGAATTCCTGGATATCCGCGGGGAGCTCCATGGGATTGACACCCGGGTCCTGAACCCCAGGAAGGTGCTGACCAGGGCCAACCTGGTCCTCTATCCCAGTGGCTGCCGCCATGTATCCCTGTCTGTCTGCACGGGTGTGGACGAGGGGACGGGGGAGGGGGTTCAGCTGCTGTGCGAAAAGAAGCATACGCGGGTGGCGGCAGGCGTGCGGGAGAAGGAGTTTACCTTCACCGAGGAGCTGCCCCTGTCCCCGGGCCGGGGCGGTGTGGAGGAGATCCTGTCCACGCGGGTGGATATCAAGGGCACGGACAGCAAGCTCATTGGCAGCAAGTTGGTGGTCAAGGGCCTGATCTCCGTCTCCGTCCTGTACCGGGAGGGGGGCGGCAGGCTGGCCGTCCTTCAGCAGGAGCTGCCCTTTTCCCAGATCATCGAGGGGAATGGCTTTGACGAGGACTGCGAGAGCGAGGCGGCATACCGCCTGCTCAGTGTGGAGTGTCGTCCGGGCAGTGAAGGTGCGCCGGAGGACGCCTATGTGCTCACCCTGGAGCTGATGCTGCGCACGCGGGTGACGGTCTGGCGGGAGGATGAGGTCAGCTTTATTGCCGATCTCTACAGCACCGCCGCCCCCGTCGCCTGTCAGACGGCGGAGCTGGAGCTGAGCGAGGACAGCCAGTGCGGCATCCGCCGTCAGAATGTGCGGGAGCTGCTGGAGACCGGCGTAGCCGTCAAATCGGTGGTGGATATGGAGATTGGCTGCGGCGGTGCCCAGCTGAGCGGCGGGGAACTGAAGGTGCCCGTGTGGGCCAGATGCCTGTACCTGGATGAGAACGACGTGCTGGGATCTGTCCACCGGGAGTTTTCCGCAGCTATCCCCACGGAGCTGCCGGAGGGGGAGACGGACTGCCAGGCCGAGGCCGCCTGCCATGGGGACGTGATTGCCAATATCATGCCAGAGGGCATTGAGCTGCGTTTCCCGCTGGAGTGCGCGGTGGCGGCATCCAGCCGGCGGCGCTATATCTGCGTCAGCGGGGGAGAGACGGAGGAAGAGGACCCGGGCCGGGAGCCCGCGCCGTCCCTGATCCTGCGAAAGCTGGGGGCAGGGGAGACCCTGTGGTCTGTGGCCAAGCAGTACCGCGCCACCTGCGGCGGGATTCTCGCGGTCAACGAGCTGGAGGACGAGACGCAGATTACACCGGACCGGCTGCTGCTGATTCCACGGGCGCGGTAGGCGTCCGCCCCAAAGCATACCCACGAAAAAGATAGAAGACCCGGCGGTTCATCATCCGCCGGGTCTTTTCGCTGTTCTCTTGAGCGGTGCAGCCAGGAAAATGACTGGTTTTCTTACACAGTGCCGCCAAGACAGAGGGGCTGTCAGGCGATGTCCTCAGTCGGATCAAATACCGCGTTTGATAAGACCAGCTCCTGACGGCATTGGTTGTCAATATCCACACCATTGCCGGAAAAACGGCTGCCATTGAAGGACAAAGCAACATCAGTGGGCACATTTTCCAACAAAAGGGCTGTATCATTGTTCCGGAAAATGTTATTATCATACCGGGAGTCAGAGATACTGCCGTCTGTACTGTTAAAATGGAACCCAACACCGTTGTCCTCAAAGACACATTCGTCCGCGTTGACAAAGCCATTTGTGCCACATAGCACACCGGTGCTCCACCCCTTGATCCGGCATCCCGTCAGATGGAGCCGGGACGAAACCGACAGTCCCACCTGGCCTCCGCTGCCCACAAAATCGATATCGTCAAAATATGAGAGACCGTTTCCCCTGATTGTCAGGAGGACCGTGCCGCAGAAGGTGGTGCGCTCTCCGTGTGCTCCAAAGCTGCCAATGAAGTTGACTGGCATCTTGTCCAGGGTCAGATTTCCCTCATAGACCACAGGGGGGAGATGGACGTTGACCACCGCTTGGCCATGTATCGTCTCACCGAGCTCGTCTACGAACGCCTGTAAATCTGCAATCGTATCTATAGGAGCATCCTCGCTGGTGTAGTTGTAGGTGGGGATGCTCTGGAAGGTCTGCTCCTGGCGGACCCGGATGATATCACCATTTTTCATCGTTACTGTAAAGATCAAATCCGCCGAATAGGTTCCCTCTTCACGGAGCTTGAAATCTACATAGGTGATGGCGGCAGCGTCGGGGACATAGCTGGTATCCTGCTGGGGTTGCGTGCAGCTGATCTCCAGAGGGCCGCCGGCCCCAACAAATTCCGCTGTGATACTGTCAATTTTTTGCAGGAACGCCTCTGGGGCACAGGTTCTGCTTTCCAGATGGTTGATATGCAGCAGAGAGGTATAGCGGAGGTCCATGTCCAGCTCACAGCTGGTGTGGCGTGGGGCGTCTGGCTGAAAAGGCGTGTTAGCCCAGGCGATGCAGAACTGGTAGTCCCCGTCCACACTGGGATAGATGGCTTCGGCGGTACCGTTGTCGTAGACCTGCGGCCTGCCGGAGAACCACCATCCCAACGCCAAGGCTGAAATTACCAGCGCCGCCGCCAGATAGAGGGGCTGTTTCCTCCAGCAGCGGGGCGGCCTGATCGTTTTTCCGGGTTTATGCGGGTGCAGCGTTCCACCACTCTGCCCAGCGGGCCGCGGGCCAACCTCCGGGTGGGATGTTCCCCGGTCAACATGATATTCATCAAAATCCCAAGGGCATAGATGTCGGTGTGGAAATCAGTCTGGGACAGGCCGTACTGCTCCGGGGCAGCAAAGCCGACTGTCCCCAAGATCTGGGTGTCCGCTTCGGTCCAGGGTTTTTGGATACGGGCGGCATCAAAGTCGATGAGCACCGCTTCCTTCCCCCGCAGGATTACATTTTCCGGCTTGATATCCCGGTGGACAGCGCCCACGGATTGGAGCACCCACAGCGCCTGACACAGCTGGAAAACGATCTTCCGGGTCTCCGCCGCTGTAAATAGGGCTCCCTTCAGGAGGAAACCCAGGGAATCGCCCTTGATAAACTCTTCGATGACCAGAGTGTCCTCCCCATGCGCAACCTCAAAAATCTGGGGAATATTCCTGCATTGGAACTGCATCAGCTGCTGGTATATAGCGCCATTCCCGGAGAACTGCCGCAGGATGAACTGCTGGCCCGTGCGGCAATGCTGGATGAGGCGCACACAGCCCCGGCTGCTTTCCTTGATCAGGCGGACAGTTTCATATTCCGCCTGCAATGCGTTCAAAAGCCAAGTGTACATGGAAATCCCCCCATACTCTCCCCCCATACTCACAGCAGATGACATTTGCACATCTGGAGGGAAAAAACCGCCATACTATGCAGAGAGCATATTGTAAGTTCAGAAAAAATTTTATAGAGTAAGTATACCTATTTTTCTGTCGAAAGTAAAGAGGAGGATCGCCATGAAAAGCAAAACTACCAACGAACTGCACAGCGGCTTGATGGAGCAGCCGAACCTGGACGCGTATCTCAAGGAAAATGCGCCCCACTTTGCCGATAAAAATGTGGCGAAGCTGCTGGGCGCGCTGTACAAGGACAAGCTGGTCAGCAAGGCGGAGCTGGCCCGGCAGGCTGGGATAAGCGAGGTATACCTCCATCAGGTTTTCTCCGGCCGGCGTAAGCCCTCCCGGGACCGGCTGATCTGCATCTGCATTGGCTTGCAGTCCAACCTGGAGGAAACACAGAGGATACTCAAGCAGGCAGGCTACGCCCAGATCTATCCAAAAATCAGGCGGGAGGCTATCATCTGCCACGGGATTGTCCATCGCCGGGATTTGAATCAGATCAATGATATGCTGTTTGCCAACAACGAAAAGACACTCTTCTGACAGTTGGGGAGGGACGGCCTGGTAAGGCCGTCCCTCCTTTTAGCTGCGTATGGCCGCGTTACACGCCCATACGAATCATAAAGTTCATGAACATCTGCGCAACCTCGGCGCGGGTTGCCGGACCCTGGGGGTCCAGGATGCCGTTGCCCTTGCCGTTGACAATGTTCTGCTCTGCCGCCCAGCGGATGGCGTCCTGCGCATAAGCACTGATCTGGCTGGAGTCGGTGAATTGTGCCAGATCCCCGCCGGAGGCAGGGCTGCCCTTGCTGCGCCAGAGCATGGTTGCGATCTGCTCGCGGGTAATGGTGCCGTTGGGGTCGGCCCCGTCGGTGATGCCGTTGGACATTGCCCAGGTCTGGCCCTTCTCATACCAATTTGCGCCGCCCTCGGTATTCTGTCCGGAGAGGCGGGCCAGCATGGTCCACACCATGGCCCGGGTGGTCTTGCTGTTGGGGGAGAAGTCCGTGGCGGATACGCCCTGCATCAACCCCCGCTGGGATACATACTGCACGCCGGCATAGCACCAGTCCGTCTCCTTCACATCTGAATACACCTTGACCGCGCCGCCGGGCGTGCTGGGTGCAGGGGTAGGTGCGGGCACAGGCGACGGGGATGGGGATGGGGTCTGGGTAGGAGCAGGTGCGGGCGTGCTGGGTGCGGGTTTGGTCTCAGGCTTGGGGGAGGACTCCCGGATGGCCGTAAACGAGGCATCCACGGTTACGCTGTCGTAGGGCATCGTGAAGCGGTATTTGCCGTTGCTCAGGCTGGAGAGGGATATCTCACGGCCCTGGCTGTCTGTGTAGACAGACAGGCTCCCCAGCTCATAGCCCCGGTTGGGGTCAACGGTGAGAGTCACGGTCTCGCCGCCGTCCGCGTAGTCCGTGGAGGCGCTCACATAGCCGTGGCTGGAACCGCGCACATGCACGCGGTAGCTGCCGTAGTCGTCCCAGTTGGCCGTAAGGACCAAGTCACCGGTGAAGCCGGCGGGCAGGGTGACTGTGTAGCTGGGGACCCTCATGCCGCCATAGGTCCATCCCAGGAAACGGCAGCCATCCCGGACAGGGTAGTCGATAGACAGCGTCTGGCTGGAGGCGGAAACCTGATAGGCGGTCGGATAGGAGGCGTTGTAACGCCAGTCACCGCGGTTCAGGTTGTAGCGGATGGCATACTGTTTCCCGGGCTCTGCCGCCTTGGTGATGGTGAAATGCTTGCTGGCGGCGCCGGTGTAATCGCCCGTACCGGTGACGGTCACGGTGGCGGTACCGGCCTCGATGTTATTGCTGTAGGACACGGTGTAGCCCGTGGCGGGCACCGCTGCGCCGTTGAGCGTAACAGCTGTGACCGCGGGCCTGATCTCGCCGCCGGTATAGACCCAGGAATCCTTCTCCAGTGTGATAGCCGCTCCGGATAGGTCGGTCTTTTCCGTAGCCGGCGGGTTGGGATTGTCCGGCTTATCCGGGCCGGGTTCGCCTGTGTACTTTGTGACATAGGGCATTGCGACAAAGGAGGCGGAGCCGTCCTTGGTGTATTCAATGCCCATCACGCCGTCGCGCTCCACCCACTTGGCCGTTACGCCTTCCGTCTTGGATAGGACTTCCTCTTCTATCTCAGCCTTGGTCTGGCCGCTGTAGCCCAGATGGATCGTGCCATGGGGCAGCACAATGTTCGTGCCGCTATGGCTGGTCTGCGATGTGCGGGGAGCAATCAGTGCGTCCACATTTTCCAGCTTGAATTTGCCGCAGCCGTACAGTGCGGTACCCGAAGTGACAATGGTGCCGCCTTTTATCGTGGCCTTTCCACCTGTCATGGTGCCGGCGCTCTGGTTCGGCAGATTCAGCGACCCGGTGTAGATGCCGTAGGCAGGCCCGCCCGAGGAAACGGCGTGGATCGTGCCGCCAGTGACAGTCAGCTCGGAACCAGGGAGTACATTTACGCCCATGGCAGTGGTGTCCGAGAAGTGGATAATCGTTCCGCCAGAGATGGTGGTAAAATAGTTGACAGGCACACCGATAACGCCATAGATCTCGCCGCCGCTGATGCGCACAAAACACACCTTAGCGCCGTCAAACCCGCCGGGCAGGGACATCGCGTAACTGCCATTTGTTGAGATGAGGGAGCCATCCTTGACGTTGATTGAGAAGACATTGGTCTCATCGCCGATCCAGATAGCAGTACTGCCGGTGACAGAGCCGCCGTTTACCTCAATGAGGTTAATGTTCTGCCCATCGGGCACGCCAATCGCCGGGCCATCCGTGTTCGTGATCTCGCCGCCCTCTTCCACAAGGAACCCGCCGCCAATCTGCGGGTCAGAGGCATCGTTCAAGGAGAGCAGGGATGTACTGCTGCTGCCGGTGAGCTTAGCCCGCCAGTGGACCTTGATTTCGGCTCTGGGCAGGGTCAGCTCAAAGGAATTCTGTACGCCTTCCTTTGCTCCATAAACCCAGATTTCGCTGGCGCTGAAGGGGTTGGTGCTGCTGCCGCCTGCGCCTGTGCCGGAGGGATTGACGTTGGAGACATAGAGGTCCCCGCCGCCGTAGGCCAGGATGGCCTTCGCCACATCCAGTTGGCCTGAGGAGGACACGTGCCACAGGTCCTCGACCTTGTTCACTGCGTCATCGGGGATACCGCCGGCCACCGGAACGTCCGACGGCCCGATGGAATAGTCCCCTGACTCGACCAGAGCCTGCGGTTTCCCGGTGGGGGTTGGGAGCTGCATCTCTGTCTGCGCGTTGCTCCCGCCGCTGGTGGGCTCCTGACTGTCCGCATCCGCCGCCAAAGCAGCGGGTGTGCCCAGCGTCCCCAGCGCCAGTACCAGGGACAGCACAAGTGACAAAAGACGTTTCATTCGTTCCTTGCTGTGGGTACCCATTGAAATTTCCTCGCTTTCCAATTTATTTTTCCTGCCATCTTCCCCGCGCGCCATCACCTCCCCATCGAAACAGCGTATGGCAGGAGCGGCCCTCCGTCCCGCAGGCCGGCCAGGGGCCTTGCCGCAGGCAGAGGTACCCAATAGCCATTGTACCGACCCTGCCAAAGGGATACAATATGCGGGCTGCATAGATTCTGGAATTTTATAAGTAATTTAATAGTAGAGGAGGGGGATCCTTCCCGCCGGGAGGGCTGGGGCTCTCTTGACAAATGGGGCGGCGGGTACTATATTGGTACAATTATCACAGAAAAGGGAGGAACCGGCTATGGAACCGATTCAATTCTACCGTCCCAAGCTGGAGGAGCTGGCTTTCCGCCAGAAGCTGCTGGGCGACCCGGAGACGATGGCCTATAACCACGCTTATGGCGGTGTGATTCCGTTCCCCAGGGAGCGGTGGGCGGACTGGTATGCGCGATGGGTTGCGGAGGGGGACGGGGCGAGGTTTTACCGCTACCTCCGCGATGCGGAGACAATGGAGTGGGTAGGGGAGGCGTCCTACCACTATGACGAAGCGTTCCAGGCGTTTTTATGCGACATCCTCATTGCTGCCCCCTGCCGGGGGCGTGGGTATGGCAGCGCAGGGCTCCGCCTTCTCTGCGGCGCGGCCAAGGCAAACGGGGTGAGGGAGCTGCGGGACAATATTGCGGTGGATAACCCCGCCCTGGGCCTGTTCGAGCGCGCAGGCTTTGCGGAGGCCGGGCGCACAGACGAATATATCCTGGTTGCGAAGGCCCTGTAGCGGGAAATGCAAAGCTGCGGACTGCCTCTGGCATATTTCCGGCCATGCCCTCATACAGTAGGAGCAAAGAGTATCAAAACCTCCCAGGCCGGAGGTTTACTCCGCAGCAGGCTCTTTATGATTGAATAACCGAATGGGAGGTAGCTATGATACATACGGATCTCTATCAAGACATTGCCACACGCACCGGCGGGTCCCTGTTTGTGGGTGTGCTGGGGCCGGTGCGGACAGGGAAGAGCACCTTTATCAAGCGATTTATGGAGACCTGCGTCATTCCCAACATCGACAATGTCTACCGCCGGGAGCGGGCGATTGACGAACTGCCCCAGTCCGGCAGCGGCCGGACGATCATGACGGCGGAGCCCAAGTTCGTGCCAGAGGAGGCGGTGGACGTATCCCTGGAGGGGGGAGCGACCTTCGCGGTGCGGCTGATCGACAGTGTGGGCTACATGGTCCGGGGGGCTATGGGGCAGTTTGAGGACGGCGCGCCCCGCATGGTCATGACGCCCTGGATGGATCATGAGATCCCCATGGCCGAGGCGGCGGAGATCGGCACCCGGAAGGTGATCCAGGAGCACTCCACGGTGGGCATTGTCATCACCACAGATGGCTCCATCACCGACATCCCCCGGGAGGACTATCTGGAGGCGGAGGAGCGGGTTATTACAGAGCTTCAGGAGCTGGGCAAACCGTTTATCGTCCTGCTCAACTCCACCGAGCCCCACGGCGGCCGGGCAACCAATATCAGCCGGGACATTGAGAGCCGGTTTGGGGTGCAGTGCCTGCCGGTGAACTGCCTGGAGCTGACAGAGGACGCCATTACCTACATTATCAAGAGTATCTTATATGAGTTTCCCCTGCGGGAGATGCGGATTTTCCTGCCCGCCTGGGTGGACGCGCTGCCCATGGACCACCCCATCAAGCAGGCGGTCTACGGCGTGATCCGGGAGGGCGGCAGCAAGATGGCCCACATCCGTGAGGTAGAGCCGGTGATCAAGGAGATGGGGGAGCAGGAGGACATCTCCCTCAGCCGGGTGCTGTCCATCGATTTGGGGTGCGGCGTGGCCTCCGCGGAGCTGCAATTGCCCCGAGAGCTGTTCTATCAGACCCTCTCCAGCCAGTCCGGCTTTACGGTGGCGGACGACGGGGATTTGATGGAGCTTCTGACCGAGCTGGCGGGGGTCAAGGCGCGGTTTGACAAGGTGTCCGACGCGCTGAACAATGTCTATGAGACGGGGTATGGCATTGTTATGCCCACGATGGAGGAGCTGCTGCTGGAGGAGCCGGAGGTCATGCGGCAGGGTGGGCGTTACGGCATCAAGCTGCGGGCCAGCGCGCCGTCCATCCACATGTTCAAGGTGGACATCGAATCCACAGTGTCGCCCATTGTAGGCAACGAGAAGCAGAGCGAGGACATGGTGAACTACCTTATGGAGAAATTCAGCGGCGACCCCACCCAGATCTGGGAGTCAAACATCTTTGGCCGGAGCTTCCACGAGCTGGTCAACGAGGATCTGCAGGCGAAGCTCTACCGGATGCCTATGGATGCGCGGCTGAAATTCCAGGAGACGCTTCAGCGGATTGTCAACGAGGGCAGCGGCGGCCTTATCTGCATCATCCTATAAATTCCATCGCGGCGTGAAAGGAGGGGGCGGGCCCCCTCCTTTTTGCGGCCTGCGGAGGACTCGGAAAAATCCCCACGCCCTGTCCCACTTCCGACAAAATCCCGCCCCGGACAGGGTCTATACTATTTCCTGCCGGGGCGGCCTGCCCCGGCAGGAGGGGGACGGGGATGATTGTCTATCTGGATATGGCCTTTCTTCTCAACTGCATGACGGATGCCCTGGCGCTGTATGTGACAGCGCAGCTCTCCGGCCTGCCGGTGCGGACGAAGCGGCTGCTGGCGGCTTCGCTGGCGGGCGGTACATATGGCGCGCTGTGCGCCCTGCCGGGGCTGCGCTTTGCCGCCTCCTTTTTCCCGCAGTTTGCCGCCGCCGCCGGGCTGGTATGGCTGGCCTTCGGGAGGCGGGAGGCATTCCTGCGGCAGTTTTTGCTGTTTTTTATGCTCTCGTGTACCATGGGCGGCGTAGTGGTGGCCGTTGGCCGCCTGCTGGAGAGTGGGAGAGGGATAGAACTGCTGGCTGCTCTGAACTGGAAAGTATTTTTACTTGCAGGCGGTGGATGTTTCCTTGTCCTATCTGTGGTGTTCCGCGGAGGGGCCCGCCACCAGCTGGCGGGCCAGCTTTGCCGGTGTCGGGTGGAATGGCGGGGCGCGTCGGCGCAGTTTGCCGCGCTGCTGGATACCGGGCACACCCTCACCGACGGCCTCACCGGCCGGCCGGTGCTGACGGTCCATTATGCCGCCCTGGAGCCGCTGCTGGCGGCGGGGGAGCGGGAAATCCTCTCCCATCTGGAGCGGGACGGCGCGGCCAAGTGCCTGGAGCGGCTGGGGGCTGGGAGCGGCTTCCGCCTGCTCCCATATCAGGCGGTCGGGGTCAGCGGGGGGCTGCTGCTGTGTTTCCGGGCGGACCGGGTGATGTTTGACAGCGGGGAGTGGAAGGGACTGACGGTAGCGTTGTCGCCTACGGTGGTATCTGACGGCGGCGGCTACAGCGCCTTATGGGGCGGGGAAACAGGGAAGGAGGTTGGCGGCCATGCTGCATAAGTGGAGAGAGGCGCTTCGCCGCCTGCTGGTCCGGCTGGGGCTGATCCGGCCGGGGAAGATCATGTATATCGGGGGCAGCGACACCCTGCCGCCGCCCCTGAACCGGGAGGAGGAGGCTGCGCTGCTCGCCCGTTTGGACGCGGGGGAGGAGGCAGTCCGTCAGACCCTGATTGAGCGGAACCTGCGGCTGGTGGTCTACATTGCCCGGCGGTTTGAAAATACGGGCATTAACATAGAGGATCTGATCTCCATCGGGGCCATTGGCCTGATCAAGGCCATCAATACCTACCGCACGGACAAAAATATCAAGCTGGCCACCTACGCCAGCCGATGCATTGAAAACGAGATTTTGATGTACCTGCGCAAGAACTCATCCCAGCGTAATGAGGTCAGCCTGGACGAACCGCTCAATACGGACTGGGACGGCAATGAGCTGCTGCTCAGCGACGTGCTGGGCACTGAGGCGGACACGGTCATGCGGCCCATTGAGGACGATGTGGACCGGCAGCTCCTGGCCGCTGCCATTGACAAGCTGTCGGAGCGGGAGCGTGAGATCATTGTCCTGCGCTTCGGCCTGTGTGGCAACAAAGAGCAGACCCAGAAGGAGGTGGCCGACAGGCTTGGGATCTCCCAGTCCTATATCTCCCGGCTGGAGAAGCGGATCATTGACCGGCTGAAGCGGGAAATTATCAAAATGAGCTGAACAGGCAGGGCCGCCCGGTTTCCGGGCGGCCTGCTGCTATGCAGCGGCGCCGAGGGCGGCGAGATACCGCTGCTCCGCCCGGCCCCAGTCGATCAGGGAGAACCATGTGGCCACATAAGACGCCTTGTCAAAGTGATCCACAGAGAGGTAGGCGTGCTCCCACATATCCAGTACCAGGATGGGGGAAACGGATTGCAGATCCACCACCTCATTATTGGGCGTGGTGGCAATATGGATGCCCTTGCTCCCCTCCGCCAGCAGCCAGACCCATCCGGAGCCGATGATGCTGGCTGCTGCCTCGGTCAAGAGCTGCTGGAAGGCCGGCATGGAGCCATAGGTGGTGATGATGGCCTCGGTCAGGCGGTTGAAGGGGGGCTGTCCGGCCTTGCAGGCAATGCCCTCAAAATACAGCTGGTGGTTGTAGACCGCCCCGGCTGCGCTGCGCAGGCGGTTGAGCTGGGCAGTGGGCAGGTTGATATCCTCCGCCAGCAGCTGCGACAGGCTCAAGTGGGTAAGCCGGTGGCGTACTACCAGGTTGTTTAGCTCGTAGACGGAATCAGCGTAGCATTTATCGTGGTGGTAGTAAAGCGTATTCGCATCGCAGTGGGGCATGAGGGCGATATAGCTGTAGGGAAGTGGATAAAGCTGAAATGGGAAAGATTGTTCCATGCCGGGCCTCCTTTACACTTGGTAATCCAGTATATGAGCGGGGCAGAGGGCCTGTGCGGGCAGGACGGGTATGGAAAAATCCGGTTGACCGCAGACGGGAACTATATTAAAATAGGGGAGGAACTACCAATATAGGAAAGAGAGATGTGGCATACATATGACGCAAGAGTTTACAAAACGGTACGCTGCTGCCCGCCGGGCGGTCATCGCCAAACGCTACAGGAAGATGAACCCCCGCCAGCGGGAGGCTGTGATGGCCACGGAGGGCCCCCTGCTGCTGCTGGCCGGTGCAGGCAGCGGGAAGACCACGGTGCTGATCAACCGGGTGGACAACCTGCTCACCTTCGGCCGGGGCAGCGATACGGAGGAGCTGCCGCCCTGGGCCGGTGAAAAGGAGCTGGCATTTCTGGAGGGTTTCCCGGACGACCCCTCCCCGGAGGACTGGCGGGAGGCCCACCGTCTGTGCGCCATGGAGCCCGCCGCGCCCTGGTCGGTGATCGCCATCACCTTCACCAACAAGGCGGCAGGGGAGCTCAAGGAGCGGCTGGAGCGGATGTGCGGGCCGGTGGCAAAGGATATTTGGGCCGCCACCTTCCACAGCGCCTGCATCCGGATTTTGCGCCGGGATATTGAGCGGCTGGGCCTGGGCTTCAGCAGCAATTTCACGATCTATGATACCGACGACAGCAAGCGGGTCATCAAGGATATCCTGAAGGCCATGAGCCTGGATGAGAAGGAATTCCAGCCCCGCTCCGTCCTCCACATCATCTCCAACGCAAAGGACCAGGACCAGTCCCCTGAGCAGTTTGCCCAGGAAAACCAGACGTCCCACGACTGGCGGATGCCCCGCATTGCGGAGATTTACGCAGGCTACCAGCGGCGGCTGCGGGAGGCAAACGCCCTGGATTTTGACGATATCATTCTCCATACAGTCCATCTGCTGAAAAAGGACGAGGAGGTGCGTACATACTACCAGCGCAAATTCCGCTATGTGCTGATAGACGAGTACCAAGACACGAACCATCTCCAGTATATGCTGGCCCGCCTGCTGGCCGGCGGATACGAGAATATCTGCGTAGTAGGGGATGATGACCAGTCCATCTACCGGTTCCGGGGGGCGAATATCGAAAATATCCTCAGCTTTGAAAAGCAGTACGACACCTGCCGCACCATCCGCCTGGAGCAGAACTACCGCTCCACCCAGAATATTCTGGACGCGGCCAACGCGGTCATCAGCAACAACACGGGCCGCAAGGGGAAGACCCTGTGGACCGAGAGCGGCCTGGGGGAGAAGGTGCTGGTGAAGAGCGTGTTCAGCGAGAGCGACGAGGCCAATTTTGTGGCGGGGAAGATTATGGAGAGCTACGGCCGGGGCGGCTCCTGGCGGGACAGCGCCATTCTCTACCGGATGAACGCCCAGTCCAACGCCCTGGAAATGGCCCTCAAGCGCAACGGCGTCCCCTACCGGGTTTATGGCGGCATGAAGTTCTTTGACCGTGCCGAGGTGAAGGACATGCTGGCATACCTGTGCGTCATCCACAACGGCAATGACGACTTGCGGCTGCGCCGGATTGTCAACGTGCCCGCCCGGGGCATCGGCGGGACGAGCGTGGACCGGGTGGCCCAGCTGGCGGCCCAGGAGGGGACCAGCCTCTGCCAGATCATTGAGCGGGCGGAGGAGTACCCGTCCCTCAAGAGCACGGCGGGCAAGCTCAAGGGCTTCTGGGCCATCATCCAGGAGCTGCGGGCGATGGAGGGGACCATGGAGCTGCCGGAGCTGTACGATGCGGTGTGTGAAAAGACCGGCTATGTGAAGGCCCTGGAGGACAAGGGGGACATGGAGAGCCGGGGCCGGATCGAGAACGTACAGGAATTGCGCTCCAGCATCATCGGTTTCCTGGAGAGCGAGCCGGAGGACCCCAGCCTGGCGGGCTTTTTAGACAGCGTGGCGCTGTATACGGATCTGGACGAAAAAGCGGAGAATGACAACTGCGTGTCCCTGATGACCATGCACAGCGCAAAGGGGCTGGAGTTCCCCCATGTCTACGTGGTCGGCATGGAGGAAGGGGTTTTCCCCGGTATCCGTGCCATCGGAGAGGGAGAGGAGATGGAGGAAGAGCGGCGGCTGTGCTATGTGGCCATGACCCGGGCCCGGGAGACGCTGACCATGACCACCGCCCGCCAACGGATGCTCTATGGCCGCACCAGTACCAATAAGCCCTCCCGCTTTTTGGATGAGCTGCCCCAGGCGTCCATTGATTGGCAGGGCAAGAGCGAGCCCCGCATCCCTGGCGGGAGCGCCGAGCCCGGTACATCTGGCGGGGGCGGCCAGATCACTGGGGGGCGGCAGCGGCGTCCCCGCACGGTCCATGATACGGGCTTCACCGTTTCCAGCGCAGCCCCGGCGGGCGGCCTTCTACAGCTTCAGCAGGGGGACGCCATCCAGCACAGGACCTTTGGCCAGGGGATGGTCCTGTCTGTACGCCCCCTGGGCAATGACGCGCTTGTCGAGGTTGCCTTTGACGGCGTGGGCACGAAAAAGCTGATGCTGAAGGTGGCGGGGGCGCATATCACCAAACTGTAAGAGAGCGGCTGACGGCATCGCAAGAAATTTTTTTCTGATTTTAGGGAACAATCTTCTTTACCATCCGTCTATAGTGATGCCGCCCGCAGTTGGACGGTACAACATACTATTCTGGAGGTAACAAATGAAAAGAATCTTGACAGCCCTGCTGGCGCTCACCTGCCTGCTGGCCCTGGCCGCCTGCGGCAACAAGGGAGGGGAGTCTAATGAGAGCATCCCGGATCTCAATAAGTACTATGAGGACTTCATGTCCACCCTGGGCGCAGACAACGAACCGGCTATGATGGATTTGGAGGGCGAAATGATCGCCGGCTACTATCCCGGGCTGGAGGGCTACGAGACAAACCAGGCCGTGCTGAAGGTGGCAGCCATCACCATGGTGCCCTTTGAGTTTGCCCTGGTGGAGCTGAAAAATGAGTCCGACGCCGAAGCAGTGGCCGCGATTTTCCAGGAGCGCATTGACAGCCAGGTGAACGGCGGGGCGTTCTACCCCGCGTCCATTGAGGCGTGGCAGAAGGCCAGCGTTATCACCCATGGCAGGGTGGTGGCCCTGATCTCCGCAGATGCAAGCCAGGACGCAGCAATGGAGGCGTTCAACAATCTGTTCGCCTAAAGGTTAAGGGGCATACATGCCGGCAGAGCGTGTGTGCCCCTTTTTGATAGGGGGGTATCCCAGTGGTTTTTTCCAGCCTGCCTTTTTTGTTCTTCTACCTGCCGTCCGTGCTGGCAGTTTACCGGCTCTCGCCCCTGCGGCTGCGCAACCTGTGCCTGCTGGCAGTCAGCCTCCTGTTCTATGGCTGGGGGGAGCCGGTGTATGTTCTCATCATGATTTTCTCCATCGTCGTGGACTACACCCATGGTATGCTGGTGGAACATTGGCGGGATAATCGGCCGCGGGCCCGATGGGTGGTAGCATCCTCGGTTTTTTGCAATCTCGCCATCCTGATCTTCTTTAAGTATTGGGATTTCATTGCTGTTAATGTGAATCACTTGACAAGGATGAATCTCCCTGTCCTGGGGCTTCCGCTGCCGATTGGCATCAGCTTTTATACCTTCCAAACCATGAGCTACACCATTGATGTCTACCGGCAGGCCGCGCCGGTCCAGCGGGACGCTGTCGCCTTCGGCGCGTATGTCACACTGTTCCCGCAGCTGATCGCAGGCCCCATCATCCAATACCGGACTGTAGCGGAGCAGCTGGTGCGCCGGGATGAGAACCTGGAGAAATTCACCGCAGGCATCCTGCGCTTCACCGTGGGGCTGGCGAAGAAGGTCCTGCTGGCAAATGCCATCGGCCAGCTGTGGGACAGCACCCTGGCGGCGCAGGGCAGGACGGTAACTGGCGCGTGGCTGGGGCTGGCCGCCTATGCGTTCCAGATTTATTTTGACTTTTCTGGCTACAGCGACATGGCGATTGGCCTTGGGCGGATGTTCGGCTTTGACTTTCTGGAGAACTTCCGTTATCCCTATCTCTCCCGTTCAATTGTGGAGTTCTGGCGGCGGTGGCATATCTCGCTGACCACCTGGTTCCGGGAATATGTGTACTTCCCGCTGGGGGGTAGCCGTGTTTCCCGGGGAAAGTGGGTGCGGAATATCTTAGTTGTTTGGATTCTGACCGGCATCTGGCACGGCGCTGGCTGGAATTTCCTGTTGTGGGGGCTGTACTATGCCTTTTGGATGCTGGCAGAGCGGCTTTTCCTGGGGAAATGGCTGGAACGTCTGCCGCTGGTCCTGCGCCATGTCTATACGATGGTTATCGTGCTGGTGGGCTGGGCTCTTTTCGCTGTGGAGGATATGGGGCAGCTGGCTGAGTATCTGCGTGCGCTCTTTGGCGGGGCGGCTTTTTTCAGCGCCGCAGACGGCTATACGCTGCGCACATATCTGCCCATGCTGGTGATTCTGTGTGTGGCCTCTACGCCCCTGGCGAAAACGTTGTGGGAGCGGTTGCAGGAGCGTGACCGCTCCCTGCTGGCCCCGCTGCTGGTACTGGAGGCGTTGGTGCTCTGTACGGCGTCCCTGGTGGATGCCAGCTATAACCCATTTCTCTATTTTCGATTTTAATAGTTGTGAATAAAGAAAAGAGGCAAAAGAAAATGTTCATACCCGATGGAAGGTAGATCAAGTTCTTTTTGATTCTTTTTCTTACAACAAAAAGAGCGATCACCGAAAAATCAGGCGGAAGATCAGGAGGTTTTTTCATGGCAAAAGCAGCCCAGCGTATCACGGTAATCCTTTTCTGCGTATTTTTAGCGGTCTTTGGCTGCCTGCATCTGCTGCTGCCGGACCGGGCATTTTCCCCTGTGGAGAACCGGAACTTGTCCGGAAAGCCGGCATTCACCTGGTCTGCTCTGGCGGATGGCAGCTATACAGCGGCGCTGGAGAAGTACCTGGCGGATCAGTTCCCTCTGCGGGACAGCTGGATGGGGCTGAAAACCCGGTATGAATATCTGTTAGGGAAGCGGCTGTTTCATGGCGTGTATCTGTGTGGGGATCGGCTGATCTCCAAGGTGGAGGAAAACGAGCGGGCCGGGCAGAACGCAGACTACCTCCGCCGCCTGGGGGAGAAGACAGACTTGCCGGTTTACCTGGGATTGATCCCCACGGCGGCTGAGATTTGGCGGGATCATCTGCCAAATGGGGCGGATTCCTTTGATCAGGCTGCCTATCTGGAGCAGGTGAAGGAGCTGTGCCCGGATTTGATCTGGGTGGATATGTCCGGGGTGTTGGCGGAACATGCCGGCGAGGACATCTACTACCGGACAGACCACCATTGGACCAGCCTGGGCGCGTACTATGGATATACCGCCCTCCTGTCGGCTCTGGGGGAAACCCCGTTGCCTCTGGGGGAGGGGGAGACGGTATCCGAGAGCTTTTTAGGGACGCTCTACTCATCTTCAGGGGTACACTGGCTACAGCCGGATACCATTGAGCGGTATGTATCCGGCGAAGGGGTTACTGTGGAGGATGTGGCGGCAGGGGAGACCCGCGGGCTGTATGTGGACAGCTTTTTGGGACAAAAGGATCAGTACGCCTCCTTCATGGGCGGCAACGCGCCCTTGTATATCATCCGCAATCCCCAGGCGGCTGTGGATGAGAAGCTGCTGGTGGTCCGGGACAGCTACAGCGATAGCTTGGCCCCCTTTTTGAGCCAGCAGTTCCAGGAGGTTCATCTGCTGGATCTGCGCTACTACCGCACTCCGGTGGCCCAGTATGCCCAGGAGAACGGGATCGACCGGATTTTTGTCTGCTATAGTGTGGATAATTTTGTCAAGGACGCGGACGTGATCTTCCTGGCGCAGTAAGCGGCGCAGAAAGGATGGGGAAGTGGTTTTTTGTATGCACGCCAGAGCGGTCTGAGAGAATGAAGAAATGAAAATCAGGAGGATATAGGATATGAAAAAGCTGATATTGCTGCTGTTGTCCGCTGTATTGCTGCTGGGTCTGGCGGCCTGCGGTGGGGAAGGGGGCAGCCAGCCTGCCGGAGGGGAGGATCAGGAGATCAGTCAACCCGTTGAGGACAACCGGGATGAGCCGGTCCCTCCCGCCACACCAGACACACCAGACACACCAGAGGGCAAAGGGGAGGAACCGGTACTGCCGCCGGAAAGCCCCTCCGGCAGTGAGGATACAGACAAAACGGATACCAGTGGGGATGAGGCCCTCCATGTCAGCCATACGGATGTGACGCTCCGGTATGAGGGGGACAATTTCCGTATGACGGTTTGGGATGTGAATGGCAATGCGCCGGATGCCTGTGAGTATACCTCTGCCAATCCGGAAATCGCCAAGGTGGATGCGGCTGGCGGGGAGATCACTGCGGTTGCGCCGGGGATGACAACGATCACCGCCCATGTTACATATAACGGTAAGCAACTTGGATTCGAGTGCATTGTCCGATGTGTGTGGGACGAGGATGAGCCCACGCTGCCCAGCTCCGGTGAGGCGAATCAGATGCCCACCCTGGAGGAATTTTTCACCACGCTGCAGGGCTCCTATGAGGGGCTGGACGCCATGATGGTGATAGAGGGGGAGCTTTTGGATAACTACTACCCCGGCCTCTCCAGTATAGCTGCTGTGGAGGAAATCCTGGTTCAGGAGACCATGATGAGTACCGCTAATGTTGCCGTGGGTCTGGTAAAGCTCAGCGATACGGCCACGTTGGATGATGTCCTGGCGGTAACGAATATTTTCCAGAACCGCATAACTGCCCAGGCAGAGGGCGGCGCGTTCTATCCGGAGTCCTGCGAGACCTGGGAGAAGGGCGTCACAACCTCTGTTACCAAGTGCGTGGGGATGTTTGTCTATCCAGACAATGCCCAGGGGATGGCGGATCTTTTTACGGAGACGTTCAGCAACTGAAGCCGGTAGAGGGCCGGATGAAATTTTAGACCAACCTCCTGTTTTTCAGCAAAAAAGCAAATTTGCAGTTTTTCAGGCAAATTGCTGAAAATGGGACTGTACAAGCCAGGGAAAAACTGGTATAATGCTCATATCCCTTTAAGGAGAAGAAAGGAGCGATTTTATGAAGTTCACATTTACCTGCAAAAAGGTGTCCCTGAACGACTCCATTAAGGAGTACGCCGAGAAGAAGATCTCCAAGCTGGACCGCTACTTCCGAGAGGACGCCGACGCACTTGTGACCTTCTCGGTGGAAAAAGGCCACCGCTGCGTGGTGGAGATTACCATTGTCAGCGGCAGCACCCTGTTCCGTGCCCAGGAGGAGTCCCGGGACGGCGATATGCGTGGCGCGATTGACGCGGCTGTTTCCACCATTGACCGCCAGATCCGAAAGAATAAGACCCGCCTGAGCAAGCGCCTGCGTCAGGACGCCCTGGCGCCCAGCGTTCCCGCTGAGTTCGACGTCAGCGAGGAGACGGAGTTCCAGCTCGTCCGCACCAAGCAGATCGCCGTCAAGCCCATGAGCGTGGACGAAGCGATTTTGCAGATGAACCTGCTGGACCACGACTTCTTTGTCTTCCGTGACGCGGAAAATGTGGTCAGCATCGTCTATCGCCGCAAGAACGGAGGCTATGGCCTGCTGGAGACTGACAGTATTGGGGCGTGAGCCGGGCTGTTTCGACAAAGGTTCCTAAAATAAGGCAAAACTTCCTATTTACAATTGAGTACAACCGTTGTATTATACTTTATGGAAGCTTTCCAATATCCCACCCGCCTGGGCCGCTGTCTCTGACAGCGGCTCCTTTTTATCTGTATGACGGCTGTATCAAAAAAATTCCCAGTATGCCGCTCCCGGTGCTGGCTCACACTACTGATATACTGTGCAGTTTGATGGGAGAGGACGATACCATGCCGGCAGAAGTGATACAGGGGATCTGGATTCCGTTTGGGGGGACATGCCTGGGGGCCTCCTGCGTATTTTTGATGAAAAATGGGCTGCACTCCATGGTACAGCGGGCCCTGGCAGGATTTGCAGCTGGGATCATGACAGCGGCCTCCATCTGGAGCCTGCTGATTCCCGCCATGGACCAGGCGGCAGATATGGGCCAGTGGGCATGGCTGCCTGCCGCCGTCGGGTTTTGGCTGGGCGTTCTGTTCCTGCTGCTTCTGGATAAAACCGTCCCGCACCTCCATCTGGGCAGCAGCCAGCCGGAGGGGCCCCACATTCAGCTGAGGAAAGCGTCCATGCTGTTGTTGGCGGTGACGCTCCACAACATCCCGGAGGGGATGGCGGTCGGCGTCGTGCTGGCGGGCTGGATGGCCGGTGAGAGCGGCATGACCGCAGCCGGGGCGTTGGCGCTGTCCCTTGGGATTGCCCTCCAGAACTTTCCAGAGGGAGCGGTCATCTCCATGCCGCTCCAGGCAGCCGGTATCAAAAAGCGGGACGCCTTTGCATACGGCGTCCTGTCCGGCGCGGTGGAGCCGTTGGCGGCGGCGCTGACCATCTGGGCGGCGGGCCTGGTGCTCCCGGCCCTGCCATACCTTCTAAGCTTTGCGGCTGGTGCGATGCTCTATGTCGTGGTGGAGGAGCTGATCCCGGAAATGTCCGCAGGCGTCCACTCGAATATTGGTACGATCTTCTTCGCCGCTGGCTTTACCGTCATGCTGGCGCTGGATGTGGCATTGGGATAGTTTGACAGCCTGAGCGGGGCGGAACAATCTGTTCCGCCCCGCTGCATTCTGCCTAGGACCGGATCTCCGCCAGAGCCTCCTCGCGCTCCCCGCGCGCGGCGGCGATCTGTTCGTACAGGCAGTCCAGCGCGTCGCTGAGCCCGCCGATGCGGTCGATCAGCCCCAGCTCCACGGCCTCCTCCCCATAGATCACGCTGCCCACGTCCGCCGCCATCTCACCGGTTTTCAGCATCAGGTTGAGGAATTTTTTCTTGCTGATGCCGCTGTTTTTCGCCACAAAGCTGACAATACGCTCCTGGATGCGTTCAAAATAGTTGAAGGTCTGCGGCGCGGCAATGACTGTGCCGTTCATGCGCACCGGATGGATGGTCATGGAGGCGGAGGGGACAATCAGGCTGACCTTGGGTGCGACGGCCAGCGGTACGCCGATGGAATGGCCGCCGCCCAG
>JAAWKB010000005.1 GCA_022797115.1 Oscillospiraceae bacterium | reverse complement strand
CGGCGACCTGGGCGCTGTCCAGAACCGTCTGGAGCACACCCAGAAGAACCTGTCCGTCATGGCGGAGAACATCCAGGACGCTGAGTCCAACATCCGCGATACCGACGTGGCCGAGGAAATGATGGCCTACACCAAGAACAACATCCTGGTGCAGTCCGCCCAGGCCATGCTGGCACAGGCCAACCAGGTGCCCCAGGGCGTCCTCCAGCTGTTGGGCTAATCCCACAAGGATTGCGAAAAGCGTCAGCTTTTCGCAGAAAAGTTCTTTTTGAACCTTTTTCTTTCAAGAAAAAGTATGTTCACCGTGTGCGCGGGGGCGGGCAGCTGCCCGCCCCCGTTTCTTGATGAAAGGAGACGCCATATGCGACCCATTGAGATTGCCCGGCGTATGGCCGAACTGGGCCAGCAGAAAGAGGCGCAGGACGCCTATACGCTCACCCTTCACGAGGGCGGGACCCCGGCTGAGGAGCTTGAGGCGGCGGTCTATATTCTCCAGAGCGGCGGGAGCTATAAAGTTTCCTATACAGCCTTTTTACAGCTGTACCGCCAGGGTTATTTTTGTGATGAGATCTTTTCCATCCTTACCGCCGCTTTTTACGAACCGAACCGGGATGAGCTTGAGGGCCGCTACAGGCGCAACTGCAAGCTGCTGAAAAAATATCCATATATCTTCCGAAAGGATTTCCCAAGCTTTGATGAGCTGCCTATCCGTTTCTACCCCTTTGATGAGAGCGGCTATGTCCCGTTCTACCTCGCTGAAGGGAGATACGGCGACTATATTGACTTCAAAAACCCCGTCGTCAGCCGGAACTTTTTTAAAAACCTGGATGACCCAATCCTGGCAGACGACGTTTACTCTCAATATGAACTGGAATATCTCAACGACAACGTGCGCCCCAGCGAGTACATCGGCAAAGAGAACCACATCTACCTACACTACACCAGCTGGGAAACCTTCTGCGCCTACTTGACCTGTCTAAACCTGCGGCCCCTGGTAAAGGCGGAAAAAGTGGTTTTTCTAATAGATAAAGAAATTGACCGCTATCCCATCGACTTCAAAAAGGAATTCGGAATTGACTATAGCCGCTACCCACTTCGTCCGTTGGGCATCCGGGAGATCCACAGGCTGATCTGGGCCACCCAGCTCTCCACCCACAATGGCGGCGACTTCTTCAACGAAATTTTCGACAGTCATCCCAACCTGCTTGCGTTCCCCTCTATCTTTTCAAATGATACGGAAAACGAGCTGCTCGAAGCAGAAGAAAAGCTCCGGACAACGCCGGATGAGACGGCAGCTCAGCGGTGCATGAAGACATGGAACAACCCTGCCCTGGTCAGAGAGCTGTATCAGCTGCGCGACCGTACCGCCAAGGATATCATGGTTGCGGTATATTTGCGGGACAGGAAACAGTCCTCCCCTTTTCTGGATGAGGGGGCGCGGATTGCACCTGCGCTGTTCTATCAGCCCCATTTCGGCAATCTGAACTATGCTCTGCATATTGATGGCAACAACCATGCCGTGCTTCATTCAGATGAATATGAGCAAATCCGAAATTCACCCATATTCCACAATTTTAAGTATATCAAAACCTTCACCCCCATGCGCCGGATCACGTCCAGCTATGCCGCTACGATCAAGTTTATGCTGACATATGAGCCTAATCTTAACCCAGAGTCCGGCCCAATGGACAACTCTATCCTGACGCGGGTGCTGAACCGCAGCTTCATGATCGACCGTTGTGACCGGCTGTACCGGGACAGCGTCCTGGTCCGTTTTGAGGACGGCAAGCTCAACCCCAAGGCCACCTTTACAGCTCTGGCGGCCTTCCTCGACTTGCCATACACAGAGAGTATGACCTATTGTTCCCTGTTTGGAGAGCGTGACCCGGAATCTCTGGCGGGGAACGACCTGGGGTTCAGCACCGCCGCCATCTACCGCACCAACGACAAGTACGCCAACAGCGCAGAGCGGGCCTATCTAGAGTATTTCATGCGGGACGCTTATGAATATTATGGCTACCATTTTCAGTATTACGATGGCGGACCTGTGGATGATGCACAGGTTGAGACATGGCTTTCCAATTTTACAACCCTGGACGGCCATATGATCAAGGTGCTGTCAGACGTATTTCGACATTCCATCAGGGAAATTCAAACGGAGAACGGAACGGTTCTCAATGTAGAAGACGAGTTTGTGGAATCGTATATGCGCGAAGTCCGAGAGCACCGGCGGCGGGTGACGGAGATCCTCCGCTCCGGCCTGCGCTTTGTCAACAAAGACGGCCAGCCCTTACAGATGATGCCCAGGCTGGAGCTGGACCCGGCGCTGCTGGAGCAGTCGCTGTACCGCTGAGGGAGGTCTGTATGGAACAAGGCACCGTATACTTTTTCACCGGCCTGTCCGGCGCGGGCAAGACCACCATCGGAGGGCTGTTTTACCGGCGGCTCAAGGCCACCAAACCCAACGTGGTACTGCTGGACGGCGACGAGCTGCGCCCCGTCTTCTGCGAGGACACAGGCTACTCCCACGATGACCGCAGGAAACGGGCGCGGCGGATTTTCCGGGTGTGCCGGATGCTCTCCGGCCAGGGCATCGACGTGGTCTGCTGCAGCATCGCCATGTACAGCGATGTACGCCAATGGAACCGGGAGAACATTGAAAACTACAAGGAGCTTTACATCAAAGCCAGCAGGGAAACCCTCCTGCACCGCAACCAGAAGGGGCTGTACACCTCCGGCCAGGAGGTGGTGGGCATGGGACTGCCCTTCGACGAGCCCCAGTCCCCGGATCTTGTCATTGACAACGACGGCGGCGAGACCCCGGAGGCCATCGTGGAGCGGCTGGAGCGGGAACTATATCCCAACATCGTCCAGGACACGGTGGACAACACCGCATACTGGAACCAGTACTATAAAAACCGGCTGTGCCCCGAGGAACCGTCCCCATTTGCGCGGTATGCCGCCACGCTGGTGGATTCCGGCAAGGAGTTGGTTGAGCTGGGCTGCGGAAACGGGCGGGACGCGGTGTACTTCGCCGCCCAGGGCCTGCGCGTCACGGCCATCGACATGTCCCAGGAGGCCATCGCATCACTCCAAAGCAGGGGCCTGCCCAACGCTGCGTTTATCCAGGGGGACTTTGTCAACTCGCCCGTCCATCAGAAGGAAACCTACGACTACGCTTACAGCCGTTTCACCCTCCACTCGATCAACGAAAACCAGGAAAAGGTCCTGCTGCACAACCTCCTTCGCGGCCTGCGGGCCGGCGGAAAACTGTTTATAGAGGTGCGCAGCATCCACGACCCGCTCTATGGCAAGGGCCGGCTGGTAGGGCGCAACGCCTATTTCTACGACAACCACTATCGCCGGTTCCTGGTCCTGGAGGAATTGACCGCCGCCCTGGAGCGGACAGGTTTCCGGGTGGAGTACGCCCAGGAGGCCCAAGGCTTCGCCCCCTACGGCAACAGCGACCCGCCGGTCATCCGCGTGGTGGCGGCAAAGCCCTGAATCACGCAGCGGCCCGGAGAGATTGCATGGCAATCACTCCGGGCCGCTGTTCATCTGCTCTCCGCACCTACGCGGCAATATCCTTGCGCCCGTACCACCAGAGCCCGAAGGCCGCGCAGGCGCACCCCAGGACACCGCCGGTCAGGGCGAAGCGCCCCACCGGTTCCCCGGCAAAGATGCGGGGCGCGTCCGCATAGGAGAAGGGCGTGACGTACCGCAGCCAGTCCAGCCCCACGTCCAGATTGACCGCCAGGCCCATGAAGTACAGCAGCGCGGCCAGCCCGATTGCCAGGCCAAAGCTGCTCCGGCGCAGGAGGGCGGACAGCCCAAAGCAGATCCCTCCAACCTCCAGCCCCATCAGGAGGGCGGCTGCGTGGTAGGTTATCAGGTCCTCCCACACCGCCCTCTCCCCGATTGCCAGGATCGTCCCCGCCCCCCAGGCAAAGCAGATCAGCTGCATCGCCAGGACCAGTACCGCCATGGCCCCCAGCTTCTCCGCCGCCGCCTGGACCCGGCCCACAGGATGGGTGAGGAGGAATTCCGCCGTATGGCCGCCCTCCTCCCCGGCCAGCAGGCCCATCCCCGTGAGGGCGGCGAAAAACGCGCCGCCCAGTCCCAGGATGTTCCCGCACTCCACACCGTAGAAGCCCATCAGGGAGCCAAATGCCAGCGTATCCATCCCAAATGCAGCGGAGAAGCTCCCCATATCCGCAAACAGGGCAGACACGTCGCCCATGGAATCCGCCATGGACGGATACAGGGCCACGCACACCGCCAGCAGCCCGCCTACCACCATGGACCAGAGCAGCAGGGCTTTCACACCAGCCCGCAGTTCCCGCCAAAAGATTGTCATTGTCCGTCCCCTCCCTCGTAGTAGTGGAGGAAAATCTCCTCCAGATCCGGTTCCGTGATGTGCAGGTCTGCCAGATGCCTGCCGCGCAGGGCTTCCAGCAGGCTGTCCACACTTCCGCTGTAGAGAAAGCTGGCAGTATCCCCCTCCCGGCGCAGGTCCGCCGCCCCGGGCAGCTGGGACGGCAGCTCCCCGCCCCGCAGCGTCACCCGGCGCGTCCCCGCTCCCGTCAGCTCCGCCACAGCCCCCTCCCGCAGCAGGCGGCCCTCCCGGATAATCGCCGCCCGGCTGCATTGCCGCTGGATCTCAGAGAGGACGTGGGATGAGAGGAAGACCGTCGCCCCCTCCTGCCGCCGCCCCTCCAGCAGGGACCAGAAGGTGCGCTGGGCCAGCGGGTCCAGGCCGCTGGTGGGCTCGTCCAGGACATAGAGCCTGGGCCGGTGCTGCATGGCGCAGACGATGGACACCTTTTTCCGGTTGCCTAAGCTCAGCTCCCGGATGCGTTTGCGCCCGTCCAGGTCCAGGGCCTGGCACAGTGCGTCTGCTTCTGCCCGGCAATCCTGTTTGCGCAGGCTGGCGGAGAAGCGGATCACCTCCTCCACCCGCATATTGGGATAGAACATGGCCTCGGAGGGCATATAGCCCACCTGGGCCAGGATGGCCCTGCGCTCACGGCGGCAGTCCAGCCCCAGCACCCGGGCGGACCCGGCTGTCGGGGCCAGCAGGCCCAGCAGGGTGCGGATGGTGGTGGACTTCCCCGCGCCGTTGGGCCCGATGAAGCCGTAGCAGCTCCCCTCCGGCACCCGCAGGGTCAGTTCCGTGACCCCCCTGGCCTTGCCGTAGGTCTTGGTCAACCGCTCAATCTGGATCATACATATTCCTCCTTATACAGATGCCGGCGGAGCATGTCCGCATAGGCCAGGTACTCCTGGTAGAGCGCCTCAATCTCCTGGGCCGTGGATGCCCCGGTCCGGGCCAACATCCCCTCGCTCATCAACGTCAGCAGCCGGATCACCTGCCGGGGGTCCACGCCCTCCTTGAATTTCCACACATCCACCCGGCGGATAAACTCCTCGGTTGCCTGCTCCATCAGATCATCCAGCCCCTGGCGCAGCTTGGGCGTCAGCACGCTGTCCCTCTCATAGTAGGTGCGCATAACAAAGCGGAACAGCCCCGGGTGGCGGCGGACCATCTCCATCTTCGTCTGGTGGCCCAGCTCCAGCAGGGCGAAGAAATCCGTCTCTGCCAGCGCATAGGTCTGGGCAACGAACTTACGCAGGCAGACATTGAGCGCATAATCATAGAGGTACAGGTACAGCTCCCGCTTGTCCTTGAAGTAGTGGAAGAGCAGGCCCTTCGAGACACCCGCCCGCTTGGCGATTGCATCTGCGCTGGTCTTTTGAAAGGTGTTTTCCCCAAACTCCAGCATGGCGCTGTTGCGGATGAGGTCCTTCCGCTCCTTTGGCAGGGAGAAAAATTTTTCATTCATTGCCCGCCCCCCTTTCACCCCTATCGTACTGCCGTTGACCAAACTGGTCAACCCCCTGTTTTTGCCACATGTTGACACAAAAGCAATCCCCCGGCCAGCTCCAGGCCAGGGGATTGCTTCATGTTTCGGCACACCAGGTTAGCCCTGGGCGGCCCTGTAGGTGTTCATGCGGTAGATGATAACCGCCATCTCACTGCGGCGGATGGAGTTGACGCCGTAGTAGTTGACCGCGCCCTTGCTGTCCGCTGTGCCGTTCACGATGGTTGCGTCATAGAGGGCAAGCACGTAGGGCGCGCTTGTCACGGTCATGCTCATGTCGCTGAAAGGCGACTCCGTGCGGGCGGAGGTGGGCAGCTTCAGCGCCTTGGCGGCGATCTCCGCGATGGTGTAGCGGCTGATCTTCCGGTCCAGGCCCACCGTACCTGCGGGCAGCAGGCCGTCGGCCTGGGCGCGGGCCAGATATCCGCTGGCCCAGTGCTTATCCGTGGGGGCCTGGTCGGCGTAGCCCGCCGCCTTCATAATCATCTTCAGGGCCTCGCCGTATGTCACCTCGCCGTTGGGACGGAAGGTATTGTCCTCATAGCCGCCCAGCACGCCCGCATTGACCAGATAGGCTACCTCGTTGTAGTACCAGGAGGTCGCGGTGGTCTTGGGCATGTCCGTAAAGGAGACGGTCAGGTTTGTGGGGGGCGTTGTCCCCGGTGTGCTGGGCGTGCCCGGATTGGTGCCGGGATTGGTGCCCGGGTTCGTGCTGGGGGTGGCGGTGACAGTGATCTTTACCGTGCCGCCTACCTTGTTGTTCAGCGCGTCATAGGCGGAAAAGGGGATGCTGACTTCGCCGCTGAAGCCCACCCGGGGCACAAAGGAGACGTTGTTCATGCTCAGCGCGTTGGCGGTGGTGTTGGTGGTGGAAACGCTGTACCACACGCTGTCGCTGGTGATGGCCGTACCGGCGGCGGTGGCAGAGCGGCCATAGTACAGGGTGCCCTGGGTGGCTGCCGGCGGCGTGAAAGCCACGGTGGTCAGCTTGCCGGCAGTACCAATCAGGCCCTCAAAATCGCTGGCCTTGAAGTTGATGCCTGCGGAGGTGGAGGCATACGTGACCAACAGATCCTCGGCCACAAAGAGCATCTTCCCCACATACAGCAGCTTGCCCTGGAGGTCATAGGCCACATAGCGGATGCTGTCAGAGGCCGCCCCGCCGGGGATGTAGGTGATGCTGCTGATCAGATCGCCCCGTTTCCCGCTGTAGTAGAAGGGGCGGGAGGCGGCATTGGCCTCCGTCAGGCGGGTGCCCCGGCCGTTGGAGTAGTTGGTGTAAAGGGTACCGCTGGCGGGGATCTCCAGGATCTGGATGTAGAAGTTGCCGGTCTTGCTGCCGGTTGCGCTCTGGTAGACGCTCAGGAAATCCGCCTCATTGAAGTTATAGGTCCCGCCTGCGGAGATGCGCTGGGTGATATCCACCGCATCTCCGCTGCTGACAAAGATGTACAGGGTCCCGTCCAGATAGGTCTGGCGGCCCCGATCGTTGGTGCCGAACGCCTCGAAGGGGACGGCAACATACTCCCCCTGCCGCACGCCGGGCAGGAAGGTGAGCTCGTCAATGCCATACTGGTTGTTGCCAGGCGCCACATAGAAGGAATCCCTGGAGCGGATGCGGGTGCCGGGGCGGGAGTTGGAGGTGTACTCCAGGTACAGGCTGCCCTCGTAAGTGCTGGGCAGGCTGGTGAAACGCACATATTCCAGCTCGCCCCTGCTGTAGCGGCTCAGCCAGTAATCCTCAAAATCCCGGGCATCCAGCTTGACAGGGGAGTCCTTGGCGGTGGTGTAGAACACGTCCAGATCCCCCATCTGCTGCTGTACGGTGATGGTCAGCACGCCGGGGTAGCTGCCCTTGTCGTCGTCATAGGCGGTGAAATTGATCGTATAGGTGCCGGTGGCCTCCTTGCTGGGGCGGAAACGCACATCGCCTAAATCGCTCGCCCCTCTGTCGAAGTAGTAGCGGGTGTTGCTGTCCACCTCCAGGTTGCCCACCTTGGACACGGGCTTGGTCCCGAAGACGACATACTGGGGAATCCCGGTACCGGCGTCATAGGCCGCCTTATAGATCTGCTCCTCCACAGACTGGGCAGACCAGTTGTCCACATCCCCCATGGAGATATAGGTGTCATCCTTGCTGACCGTAGCATGGGCGGTGAGCAGGTTGCGCACCCGGACCGTCACCGTGCAGGACGCGCTGATGGGCTGGGTGGTCAGGCTGCTCTTGGGCACAGCCATCAAAAAGCAGACGAATTTGTAGTCCCCCTCCGTATTGGTGATGGTGGCGGGCAGGGGGTAGCTGTCGCCGGTGTGTACCTGGGCGCCCTGGTAGTACCAGCTGTAGGTCAGGTTATAGTCGCTGGTAATGTCAGCCTGTCCAATGGACAGACGTACCTCGCCCAGGGTCAGCTCATAGTCGGCGCTGTTGAGGGCGACATAGACCTCCGGGTTCTCCGGCAGGGTGATCTTCGCCTGGGAGTAGTCCACGGACATGCAGGCCGTGCAGCGGCCTTCCACTATGTTATGTTTCTGATTGATAATGCCCACAGCAGCATGATACGGGCACACCGCGCTATGCGTGCCGTCGCCGTTGTCTGTATACTTGTACTCATGGTTGTTCGGGTCAATGCCTGTCTCCTTGCTGAACATCGTATTGCAAACCCGACAGGTGTACTTGATCTCACCTTTGACAAAGCAGGTGGCCGCTGTAGCAGAGGTCTCTATCACCATCGGTTTTCCGTCCTGACCAATGGTCGCACTGCTGCCGGGACAATTGGTAGTAGGACACTTCACATCGTCCGCAGCCCAGGCCGCTGGGACCCATGAGAGCATCATCACCAGCGCAAGCAGCGCGGCGACGCCATTTTTCCATAGTTTCTTCATCTTGCGTTCCTCCTCAGGAATTCCGGCAGAGGGATAAACCCCTCCAGCCTAATTACGCGACCCATTATACCACACTTCCGCAAAAAAAGCTGTTACAATTTAGCAACAAGCATGAATTTTTTATAAACGCCGCCCCGGGCTGGAAAAAGCGCAGCCGTTTCCAGCTGCGCGCAAGGCTTCTGCATACCCTACAGGGCCTCCTGCCAGTCCGCCTCCCGGAAACCGGGCAGCACCTTCGTCCCCGTCACCAGGATAGGCCGCTTGACCAGCATCCCGTCGCTGGCAAGGAGCGCCAGCTGCTCGTCCTCCCCCATGGCGGCCAGCTTGTCCTTCAGCCCCAGGGCGCGGTACTGGAGGCCGCTGGTGTTGAAAAACCGCTTGAGCGGCAGGCCGCTGCGGCGGTACCAGTCCGTCAGCTCCTCCAGGGTGGGGTTGTCCTCCTTGATGTCACGGGCCTGATAGTCCGCCCCTTGCTGGTCCAGCCACTTTTTCGCCTTCTGGCAGGTGGTGCATTTCGGGTAGTATAAAAACAGCATGGCAAGCCGTCCTTTCTCTCTATACATTATAAATTTAATATTCCCGCAGGACCAGCTCCGTGGACCCGGGATTCATCCCCAGCTCCAGCCGCTTGACCTTGGGGTGCTTGGCGTAGACGCTGCGGACCATACTGCGCAGCTCCGTGCCGCCGCGGTAGCCGTGGATCACCTCTATCCGGTACACCGATCCGCCCGCCCGGCGCAGGGCCGCGTCAATAGCCGCCCGGGCCTGGGTGCAGTTCATCCCATGCAGATCCAGCCGCAGTGTTCCGCTTTGCATGGCAGTCCCCTCCTGCTTTCGTAAAAAATAGGCCCCGCGCCTGCGGGAGGCGTCCCCTGTTTTGGGATAAGGGATTGAAAAAATCCTGGAAAGGTTGTATAGTGTGGGCAACTGCAGAGAGCAAGGGAGGACGCTATGGGAAAATTTGACGGCAAGCTGTTTGTCAGCGACTATGACAATACATATCAGTTCACCGAGGGGGCCCTGCGCAGCGGCGGCGTCATACCGCCGGTCAGCCCCCGGAACCTGGAGGCCATCCGCTATTGGATGGGCGAGGGAGGACGCTTCGCCATCGCCACCGGCCGCGCCTTGGCGGCGTTCCGGCAACATGCGGAGGCCATCCCCATGAACGCCCCGGCGATTGTGGGCAACGGGGGCGGGATCTACGACCTGGCCGCCCAGCAATACCTGGTCAAGCGGTTCCTGCCTGAAAACGTACTGGAGCGGCTGGCCGCGGCAGCGGCGGCGTTCCCCGGCATCTCCCTGGAGATGTACCACGAGGGCCCCCTGGTCCAGGTCTTCTCCCCCACGGATTGGAACCGCAAACATGCCCTGCTGACCGGCCTGGGGTTCCAGGAGGTGGAGCGGCTGGACCGGGAGAGCGTATCGCTGCCGCTGTCAAAGGCGCTGTTCGCGGCGGAGCGGGAGGAACTGGAGGCGCTTCTCTCCTACCTCCAGCAGCAGGGCTGGGCGGAGGACTATGAGCTGATCTTCTCCAGCGACCATCTGCTGGAGCTGACCGCCAAGGGAGCCAACAAGGGGGCCATGGCGCTGGAGCTGCGGGAGCTGTGCGGCTGCCGGGAACTGATCTGCATCGGCGACCACGCCAACGACCTCCCCATGCTCCGTGTGGCGGACCAGGCCTTCGCGCCGGCCAACGCCGTAGCTGCGGTGAAGGCCGGCCCCGTCCAAGTGGTCGGCCACTGTCTGGACGGGGCCATAGCGGACGCCATGGAGGCCCTGGCGGGCTGAGCGCCTAGCGGATGAAGTTGGTCCGCACCGGCGGCTCCTGGGCGGGCAGCTCCAGCCCGGCGGCGCGGCCGGCCTCAATGGACTTGAGCAGCCATGCCATGTTGCGGCCCAGGGTGCGCATGACGGCCATGCCCTCCTCGTCCCTGCGCACCTCGTCGGGCGTGTTGCCGTGGACCATGTTCCAATACCGGGAGGAAACAATGGGCATCTGGTTGATGGTGAAGTACTTGTTCAGCTGGTCCAGCGCGGCGGTGGCGCCGCCCCGGCGGGCGGAGACAACGGCCGCGCCCGGCTTGAAGCGCAGGTCGCTGCCGGCGGAGTAGAACAGCCGGTCCAGCGCACAGGTGATCTGCCCGGAGGCGGAGGCGTAGTGGACCGGGGAACCGGCAATCAGCCCGTCGCAGCTGCGGGCCTTCTCCGCGGCAAGGTTGACCGCGTCGTCATGGACGCACTTGCCCTGCTTGCGGCAGGCCCCGCAGCCGGTGCAGCCGATGGTGACGTCCCGCCCCAGCCAGAGGATCTCCGTCTCCACGCCGCATTCCTCCAGGGCTGCGGCGGCCTCCGCCAGGGCGGTGTAGGTGCAGCCCTTCTCATGGGGGCTGCCGTTGAGCAGCAATACCTTCATTGTGCCATCCTCCTGCTTTTTCAGAAATTCTCTTCCCAGTATAGCAGATTTCCTCAGAAACGCAACGCCGGCAGGCCCGTTTTTTTCCAGAATATTGCATGAAAATTCGGGGTGCGGATATTGCGTTCCCGGAAAACTCTGTTATAATATAAGGTGGTTTCTTTGTCCTCAGCCGGTTTTGCGGCTATCGGGCACGCGCCCTGGCGTATGAAACCGCATTCCACCTCATATGAACAAGGAAAGGGTGTGGATTCCATCAATAAAGAACACAAGCAGAAAATCCTGATTGCGGACGACTCAGAGATGAACCGCTCCATCCTGGCGGATATGCTGGGGGATGAGTACGAAATCCTGGAGGCAGAGGACGGCGTGAAGGCCGTGGAGGCGCTCCAGAAATATGGGACGGCCATCGACCTGGTCCTCCTGGACATTGTGATGCCAGAGATGGACGGCTTCGAGGTCCTCACGCTGATGAACCGGAAGAACTGGATTGAGGACATCCCTGTCATCATGATCTCCGCCGAGAGCGCCCCCTCCCATGTGGAGCGGGCCTATAACCTGGGGGCTACCGACTTTATCAGCCGCCCCTTCAACGCCCTGGTGGTCCACCGCCGCGTCGTCAACACCACCCTGCTCTATGCCAAGCAGAAAAAGCTGGTGGGTCTGGTGGCGGAGCAGATCTACGAAAAAGAGAAGCAGAGCAATCTGATGATCGACATCCTCAGCCATATTGTGGAATTCCGCAATGGCGAGAGCGGGCAGCACGTATTACATATCCGGACCCTGACGGAGCTCTTCCTGCGCCATCTCACCCTGAAAACAGACCGCTACCAGCTCTCCCGGGGGGATATGGCCCTGATCAGCACCGCCTCCGCCCTCCACGATATCGGCAAGATCTCCATCCCCAGCGAGGTGCTCAACAAGCCGGGCCGCCTGACCAACGAGGAATTCGAGATCATGAAGACCCACACGGTGGTGGGCTCGCAGATGATGGACAATCTGCCCATCCATAACGACGAGCCCCTGGTAAAGGTGGCCCGGGCCATCTGCCGCTGGCACCACGAGCGGTACGACGGGCGCGGCTACCCCGACGGGCTGAAGGGGGACGAGATCCCCATCGGCGCCCAGGTGGTGGCCCTGGCGGACGTCTACGACGCGCTGACCAGCGAGCGGGTCTATAAAAAGGCATTTCCCCACGAGACGGCGGTGCAGATGATCCTGGATGGCCAATGCGGGGCTTTCAACCCCCTCCTGCTGGAGTGCCTGACCGAGATGGCCGGCCGCCTGGCCGAGGAGCTCAGCAGCCCGGCCAGCCAGGAGTGTGCCAACCGGCTGGAGATGCGCAGCGTGGCCGAGGAGATGCACCGCCACGAGGAGCTGTCCGCCTCCGAGCGGACCTTGCAGCTGCTGGAGCATGAGCGGATGAAGTACAGCTTCTTCGCTGCCATGAGCCAGGAGATCCAGTTCGAGTTCACCCTGGAGCCGCCGATGATCACCATCAACACCTGGGGCGCCAACAAGCTGGGGCTGAAGGAGACGGTGATCGACCCCCTGCACAGCGAGCGGGTGCTCGCCCTCATGAGCCCCGAGGGCGTGGCGGAGCTGTCCCGGGCTATGCACAGCACCACCCCCTCCCAGCCGGTGGTCAGCTTTGACGCGCTGCTGCACCTGGGCGGTGAGGACCGCTGGCACCAGATCATCGCCAGGGCTACCTGGACCAGCGACGAGCCGCCCCAGTACACCGGGGCCATCGGCAAGGCCATTGACATCCATGAGTCCCACATGAAGCTGGACGCCCTGGAGCGGATGGCCTCCCATGACCCCCTCACCGGGCTTTACAACCACGTCAGCGCGAAAAAGCACATTGCCGCCCGCATGGAGGAACGGCCCGGAGGCCGTTTCGCCCTGGCGATCCTGGATCTGGACTACTTCAAGTCCGCCAACGACAGCTACGGGCACATCTTCGGGGACCGGGTGCTGAAATTCCTGTCAGCAAAGCTCTGTGAAAACATCCGCGAGGAGGATATCGCCGCACGGGTGGGCGGGGATGAATTCCTCCTGTTCCTGGAGTGCCACGGGGAGTTCGAGCCCATTATCTCCCGCATTTTCAACTCCATCTCCGGCTGCTCCTTCGAGGGCTTCCCCATTTCCCTGAGCATGGGCGTGGCCCGCACAGCGGTCGTCGGCACCGACTACGAGACCCTCTTCCACGCTGCGGACCAGGCCCTGTATACCGTCAAGCAGTCCGGGCGGGGGCAGTACCGTTTCTACGACGACACCATGCACCAGATGCTCTCGGCCATCTCCCCCATCGACGGGGGTGTGCCGGCTGCAAGAGGAATAAATGAAGAAAGCGAGGATGCGAAACGATGACCCTGCGAGAGTGCTATGCCGCCTTAGGCGGCGATTTTGAGGCGGTGACCAGCCGTTTCCCCAACGAAAAGTTTGTACAGAAATACCTGATCAAGTTCCTCAGCGACGGCAGCTATGACCTGCTCATCCGCTCCATGGAGGAACAGGACTATCAGGAGGCCTTCCGTGCCGCCCACACCATCAAGGGCGTATGCCAGAGCCTGGACTTCACCACCCTCTGCGCCTCCAGCTCCCAGCTCAACGAGGCCCTGCGCCACGGCTTCACGCCCGAGGCCCCCGCACTGCTGGAGAAGGTGAAGGAGGACTACCAGCACACGGTGGAGGCAATCCGGGCATTCCAGGAGTCCATTGGCGCATGAGCGGTGCTTTCCTGAAAAAAAGGGAGGCGCACGGGCAAAAAAATAAAACAGCGCGGTTCCTGGCCACCAGCCTGGCCCTGCTGCTGTCACTCAGCGTGGCAATCTTTTCTTTCCTGGGCTTCTTCATGGGCAGCCAGAGCACCGACACCATCCGGCAGGTGAGCCGGATGTACATGTCAGGAATGAGCGCGCAGATCTCCATGCATTTTGAAACCACCATGGAGCTGCGCCTGGACCAGCTGGAAGCCCTCGTGCGGACCTCCCTTCCTCAAAACATCCATGAGAACCCCGCTCTGGAGGAGGACCTGATCTACAACGCCCAGGCCCGGGAGTTCAGCTATCTGGCCTATTACCGCACCGACGGGTCCTTTGAGATGCTCTATGGCTCCCAGCTGGAGGTCGTTGACCCGGAGCCATTTCATGCCTCCCTGACCAGCGGGGAAACCAAGGTCGCCGTTGGAAACGACCTCTCGGGGAACCGGGTGATCCTGCTGGGGGTCCCCATCTCCCACGCCTCCACGGAGGAACACCCCTGCGCCGCCCTGGTAGCCGGCCTGCCTGTGTCCTATATCAGCGACACCCTCGCCCTTGAAGAGAATGACGAGCACGTCTACTCCTTTATTATCCGGGAGAACGGCAGCTTCGTCATCCGCACCAGCGACGCCTTCCGTGAGAGCTACTTCTCCCGCGTGCAGACCCTCTACGATGAGGCGGACGGCCTCAGCCCGGAGCAGTATCTCCAGGAGCTGACGGCCGCTATGTCCAAGAACGAGGACTACACCGCCGAGATCAGCATCTATGGCGAGCCCCGGCAGATGTACTGCACCCGGCTGGCCCACTCCGAGTGGTTCCTTCTCACCTTCATGCCCTACAGCGCCCTGGACCAGATCGTCAACGGCTTCACCTCCCGCTGGATGGTGATGGTCTTTGGCGCCTGTGCGCTGGTGCTGGCCGCGCTGGTGCTGATCTTCGCCAAATACTTCCAGATGACCAAGCAGCAGATGATCGAGCTGGACCAGGCCAGGCGGGACGCTGTCCACGCCAACAAGGCCAAGAGCGAATTCCTCTCCAACATGAGCCACGATATCCGCACGCCTATGAACGCCATCGTCGGCATGACAGCTATCGCCACAGCCAACATCGACGACATCCAGCAGGTCCAGAGCTGCCTGAAAAAGATCGCCCTGTCCAGCAAGCACCTGCTGGGGCTGATCAACGACGTGCTGGACATGTCCAAGATCGAGAGCGGCAAGCTGTCGCTGAACGTAGACCAGGTCTCCCTGCGGGAGGTGATGGACAGCATCGTCAGCATTGTCCAGCCCCAGGTACGCGCCAAGCACCAGCAGTTTGATGTGTTCATCCATGATATTTCATCAGAAAACGTCTGCTGCGACAGTGTCCGCATCAATCAGGTGCTGCTCAACATCCTGGGCAACGCTGTCAAGTTTACCCCCGAGGGGGGGAAAATCCAGGTCTCGATGTACGAGGAGCCCTCTGAAAAGGGGGAGGATTTCGTGCGCATCCACTTCTGCATCAGCGACAACGGCATCGGCATGTCGCCGGAGTACAAGGAGAAGATCTTCGAGTCCTTCAGCCGGGAGGATACCTCCCGTGTGCGCAAGACCGAGGGCACGGGCCTGGGTATGGCCATCACCAAGTACATCGTCGACGCCATGGGCGGCATCATTGAGGTGGACAGTGAGCTGGGCAAGGGGACGCAGTTCCATGTGGCCCTGGACCTGGAGCAGTCCCAGATTCAGGAGATGGACATGGTCCTGCCCGAGTGGAAGATGCTGGTGGTAGACGACGACCGGCAGCTGTGTGAGAGCACGGTGGCGTCACTCAAATCCATCGGTGTGAACGCGGACTGGAGCCTGGACGCGGAGAGCGCCATCGCCTTGGTGGACGAACATCACCGGCGGCACGATGACTACCAGATTATCCTGCTGGACTGGAAGCTGCCCGGTATGGACGGCATCTCCGCCGCCCGGGAAATCCGCCGGCTTTATGGCAATGACTTCCCCATCCTGCTCATCTCCGCCTACGACTGGAGCGAGATCGAGACAGAGGCCAAGGAGGCCGGCATCACCGGCTTCATCGCCAAGCCCCTGTTCAAATCCACCCTCTTCTACGGCCTGCGCCAGTTCATCGACGGCGTGGAGTCCCCTGAGGAGGAATGCGAGCAGAGGGAGGACCTGACGGGACGGCGGGTCCTGCTGGCCGAGGATAACGAGCTGAACTGGGAGATTGCCTCGGAGCTCCTTTCCAGCCAGGGCCTGGAGCTGGACTGGGCGGAGAACGGCCAGCTCTGCGTGGAGATGTTCCAGGCAGCGGCCCCCGGGTACTACGACGCTATCCTGATGGATCTGCGGATGCCCGTCATGACCGGCTATCAGGCCACAGAGGCCATCCGCGCCATGGAGCGCGAGGACGCAAAGACCATCCCCATCATCGCCATGACCGCCGACGCTTTCTCCGAGGACATTAAAAAATGTCTGGCGTGCGGGATGAATGCCCACGTATCCAAGCCCATCGATGTGCGGGAGGTCGCCCGGCAGCTCTTAAAGTACATGCAGTAGCGCATGGTTCCTCCCCCCTTGGGGAAGGATAAATAGACGATCTGTGAGATTGTGAAATGTAGAAGGAGGCTTTGATCCCATGGTCATTCAAAACGCGAAGGTATTTGTGGGGAAGTCCTTTGTGGACGCCGGCATCCAGTTTGACCGGGCAATTACCGCCGTCGGCAAGGTGGACGCACCGGCGGACCTGGACGCGGCCGGCGGGTATGTGATCCCCGGCCTGGTGGATATCCACACCCACGGCGCGGTGGGGGAGGATTTCTCCGACGGGAAGAGCGAGGGGCTCCAGCCCCTGGCGGACTACTACGCCGCCCACGGCGTGACCAGCTATCTGGCAACCACCATGACCCTGAAGGAGGAGGTCCTGACCCCCGCCATGCACGCCATCCGGGATTTCCGCCCCAGCGGCGGCGCAAAGTGTGCGGGCATACACCTGGAGGGCCCATTCCTGAGCTACGCCAAGCGGGGCGCGCAGGCGGCGGAGAACCTCCACAAGCCGGACGCGGCCCTGTTCCACCGCCTCAATGAAGCCTCCGGCGGCCAGGTGAAGCTGGTCACTGTGGCCTGCGAGGAGGAGGGGGCGCTCCCCTTCATCCAGGAGGTCTCCCGGACCTGCGCCGTCTCCCTGGGCCACACCACGGCGGACTACGACACAGCCATGGCGGGTTTCCAGGCCGGCGCCAGCCATGCCACCCACCTCTACAATGGGATGCCCTCCTTCCTTCACCGTGCGCCGGGGGTCATCGGCGCGGCCTTCGACGCCGGGGCCAGCGTGGAGCTGATCTGCGACGGCCTGCACATTCACCCCGCCGTTATCCGGGCCACCTACCAGCTCTTCGGGGAGAAGCTGAACCTGATCTCCGACTCCCTGCGCTGTGCGGGGATGCCTGACGGGGATTACGAGCTGGGCGGTCAGCCCATCGTCGTCAAGGGCGGCAAGGCCACCCTGCTGGACGGCACCCTCGCCGGTTCCTCCATCTCCATGCTGGACGCGGTGCGCAATGTGGTCCGCTTCGGCCTGCCCCTGGAGGCTGCCGTCTACGCCGCCACCTCCGCCCCTGCCCTGGCCGCCAAGCTGGATGTAGGTGTGATTGAAGCGGGCCGCGCTGCGGATCTGCTGGTGCTGGACAAGGATCTGAACCTGAAGGCGGTCTTTGTGGATGGCCGCCGGCTGTAAGCCTGTTGACCGCGGTAGAGAGACAATCGGGAAAAGTATTGTCTTTTTGACCAAATAACCACCCTCTTTTTTGTCAAATAGTACGATGGCGAATGGGAAACGGTACAAATTTTAGGTAATATCAACATTGACAAAAAGTGCCTGAAACTGATAAAATATAGCTAGTTTAGGAGAGAAACCTAAACTGTTGTATCGTTTTTCCTCAATCTTCTCCATCAAGGAAAGTCCCGCTTTCTTATGAAAGCGGGACTTTCCTTTTTCTGACCTGCGGCATATTCCAGCGTATCCCCGCATAGGTATGGACAAGCAATTGACAAAGAGGGGAAGCGATACATATGATGATCCAACGCAGGCCCCGGCCCCAGCGCCGGCGGCAGCTGACCGCCTTGGTGCTGGCCGGGGCGGTGCTCTATCTGGTGGCCGCAACAGCCGCCAGCCCCACAGCCCGCTCCGCCTTGGAGACCCTGGGACGGCAGGGGGATCTGGCCCTGGGGCTGCTGCGCTCCCAGCTGGCAGACCCCCGCCAGGAGGAAGTACTGCCGGCCAGCGTATCCCTGGCCATCGGCCAGAGCCCTTTGCTGCTCTCCAGCCAGGAGGCGGTGCTGCGCCTGCGGCGCACGGAGGAACCGGACGACAGCGACATAACGGAGGCCCCCGCCGCCCCCGGCGGCATCCAGCAGCCCGAGCAGACAGCCCCCATCCCAGAACAGCCCACCGAGCCGGAGACGCCCTTGGTCTTCGCCGACAACGGCGTTGCCGCCAAGACATTGATCCCCTCATCCCCAGACGGCTATCTGGTGGCCGGGAGCGTTTACATCAGCAACCGCACGGACTACGCACTGGACGCCTCCCTCTTTGACGGCAGCTTCGCTGCCGCCCTGCCTGCGGAGGAGGGCCCCCAGATCCTGATCGTCCATACCCATGGCAGCGAGGCCTATACCATGCCCGCCGGGCAGGAATACACCCCCAGCGGCGACTGCCGCACCACCGACAATGCCTACAACGTGGTCCGGGTGGGCGACGAGCTGGCAAAGACACTGGAGGAAGCGGGCCTGCGCGTGCTCCATGACCCCACCCTTCACGACTATCCTGAGTACAGCGGCGCCTACAACCGCTCCCTGGATGCAGTCAACGCCTATCTGGAGCAGTATCCTACCATCGCCTTTGTCCTGGATGTCCACCGGGACGCCATCTCCGACAGCGACGGGACCCCCTACAAGGTGGTCAGCAATGTAGCCGGCCTCAACGCCGCCCAGATGTCCTTTGTCATCGGCACCGACGGCGGCGGCCTGGAGCACCCTCAGTGGCGGGAAAACCTGAAGCTGGCAGCTGCCATCCAGGAGCATCTGTCCGGCAGCTGCCCCACCCTGATGCGCCCCATCACTGTGCGCAACTCCCGCTATAACCAGCACACCACCACCGGCTCCCTGCTGGTGGAGATGGGGGCCGCGGGGAACTCCCTGGACGAGGCCCTCCTATCCGCACGGCTCCTGGGCCAGGCTATGGCTGAGGTGCTCCAGGTGAAGTAGGCGCGTCCCATGCGGGCGTTCAGGCGCTATGGCGGCATTGGGCAGCGTCCGTCAAATGCTTCCGACAGCAAAGGGACCCCGCGCCTACCGGCGCGGGGTCCCTTTTATGTTGCGGAAGGATCAGCAGCAACCATCGTTGCAGCCGCAGTTGCAGCCGCAATTGTTGTTGCAGCTGCACCCGCAATTGCAGCCACAGCCGCAATTATTGTTATTGCAGCCGCAGCCGCACCCACAGTTGTTGTTGCAGCCACAGCTACAGACGCTGCCGCAGCCACAGCTGTTACCACCGCCGCAGCAGCAGCACAGGATGATGATCAGGATGATGATCCAGCAGCAGCCACCGCCAAAACCGTTGTTGTTCCACATAAGACAGATACCTCCTATGAGATGTGAGGCCCTGGGAATCGCCTCAGTCCTATCATATGCGGATGGCCGCTGGGGGTGTCAAAACAGCCGTAGAGAATCTACGCCGGCCTTCGCCGCCTCCAGCTGTGCGCTGGTAAGCAGCCCGGCCCCCTCCAGGCGTGCGGCCAGCGTCTGCTGGCTGCCGCTGAGGACCATGTCTAAGCTGTAGTAGGAGACATAGGCCACATGGGCGCGGAGGAATGTCCCGCTGCGGAGCAGTTCAAACTCGCCGTTGGTCAGCGCGCCGCAGTCCAGCGCCCGCTCCAGGGAGGTGGCGTAGTCATGGACCCCAGCCACGCTGTAGCCCAAGGCCCGCAGCAGGAATTCCTGGTACTCCACAGCGGAGATGGTTTGCGCGGAGCCGAAGAGGGTGGGGGCGACGCCGTTGGCGTAGCCCTGGTGGTAGGCCCAGGCCACGTACCGGTCCAGCCACATGGGCACGTCGGTGAACGGGTGCGTATAGCTGCACGCCAGCGCATCCTGCTCCTCGCCCAGGATGCGGATGAACATCACCAGCCCCTCCCCCCGGGAGGGGGCCAGATGGAGGTCGAAGCCCTCCCCAATGGCGGAGCCGGTACCCCGGAACAGGTCCAGCTCCCGCAGGGCCCGGGCGATGGCGTAGTAGTCCGGGTTCCCATCGGAGCGGGCAAGGTCATAGCCCCCCTCATAGGACAGCACAGCGGTGGGGGAGGTCACGGTGAAGGACGCCAAGGCGTTCTCCGCCGCCAGGTAGCGGTGGCGGAGGGCCAGGGTCTGGCCGGAGGCGGCCTCGCTCCCGGCGGTAACATCCACTACCGCGCCGTCCGTCAGCGTCAGGCGCACCTCCCCAGCCAGGGGGATGACGCTCAGGCCGGTGGCGCCGGTGAGGACGTCCCCCTCCTTCAGGGTGATCTCCTGGGCCGTGCCGGAGAAGCTCTGGCCAGAGGTGGCCCGGAGATTGGCCTCCATCGCGTCCAGCCGTTTTTCCGCAGCGCTGCGCACGTCCGCATCTGCGGCGTTCATGCGGCTGTCCGCCGATGCGTCGATGGACCGGGCAAAGGTCCCCTCCAGATGGGACAGGGACAGCAGGGGGTCCCCCGCGTCCCCGCCGGCGGCGAGGGCCAGGGTCAGGCACATGACCACCGCCAGCAGCAGCGCGGCAGCAGTGTGGGCTTTTTTCATAGGGCCTCCTTTGTGCGCGTTACCGCGCGGTGATGCGATAGCTGAGGGTGAGCAGGCTGTCAGCGAAATGGACGTCCTCAAAGCGGACATTTTCCACCGGGCTGGACAGCTCCACATTGGTGAAATTCCAGAACCCCCGCACGCCCAGCCCAATCAGGCGGTCAGCGGTGCTCTGGGCTACGGACTGGGGTACGGTAAGTACCGCCACATCGGGCTGGTGCTCCGGGATAAACCGCTCCAGGGCCGTCATATCCAAAACCGGCGTACCGCCAACCTCTGTGCCGATGAGGGCGGGGGAGACGTCAAAGGCGGCCTCCAAAAGGAACCCCGCTTCGCGAAAATGGAAATTCTGCATCAGCGCACGGCCCAGGTTGCCCACGCCCACGACGATGATCCGGTGCTGGTTGTCCACGCCCAGGATGTGGCCGATCTCGGAGCGGAGCTCATCCACATTATAGCCGTAGCCCTGCTGGCCGAATTCACCGAAGCAGCTGAGATCCTGCCGGATCTGGGAGGCTGTGATCCCCATTTTCCCGCCCAGGGTGCTGGAAGAAATACGGACGATGCCCTTGAGATGGAGGTCGTCCAGGTAGCGGTAGTAGCGGGGCAGACGCCGGATAACGGCATCTGATACATTCTGTTTCTTCATATCTTTCTGTACAGCCTCCCATAATACATGGATTCTTTACATCTTACTATAACAGGCCACCGGTTGTCAATTGGAGTTGTTCACCATTTTAACAATCTATTGCCAAAAAGCGATAGATTAAGCCATTATCACCCCTCCGCCTGCTCCATCTCCTGCTCAATGCGCGCCTCCAGCTTCTTCAGCCGCTCCAGGTACTCCTTGCCTACGCAGCCGACCAGGAGGTATCGCTTGTTGAAGCGGTCATGGATAAAGTGATAGAGCAGATGGAAGTCCTTGATCTGTCCGGTGTTGCTGACGTGGATGCGCGGGCCGGTGCAGGGGTGGACGGAGCCGCCGATGGAGACGTGCTTCTCGTCCAAGTAGGTGACGGGCAGCTTCTGGTCGATCATGTCGTAGACCTGCTTTTCCAGCTGCTCAATGTCAAAGTCCGGCTTGCGGTCGTCGGGGAAGGAGATGATAAAGCCGTGCTTGATATCGCCGTGGCCGCAGCGTTCCAGCTCATCCTTGGGCATACAGAACTCGCACAGGTCCTCCGCCGTGTGGGACATGAGCCGGTAAGGCAGGGACTTGTAAACGATGTCGTAGATCTCCTGGGGCTTGGGGCCGAAGATGGTGGGGCGGGTGATGACCACCTCCTCCCCCACGCCAATGAGCAGGTCCGCCTTGGCCCGGAGCAGGGGGTAGACCAGGTCGAAGTGCTCGACGATGACCCGCTTGCCCTTGTGGAGGGCCTCGGAGATGGCGTCGGCCAGGACGCTCATCTGCGTGAAGCCGTTCTCAAAGCGGATATCCACATGGTAGGTGTGGGGGGTGAAGAAGCTGAAGCCGGTGTCCTGCTCCAGCAGGGGCAGGGGCCGCACATAGACGCCGTCGTCGTCGTTTGTCAGGTCCAGGCCCGGGAACATGCCCCGGATCAGGGCGCTCTTGCCGGACCCGGCCTCCCCGATGATGCCAATGAGCTTGTCAAAGGGGGACAGGTACAGCTGCACCAGCTGCATCCCCAGCTGGTACATGCGCTTGTGGCCGCGGGGGGCGAAGTAGGTACTGATGATGTGGCTTGTCTGGCGGTCGTACATATCGTTTCTCCTTTCTTGCCGGCCCTGGCAGGGCCGCTCCTGCCCTCCATTATAGCGCATCCGGGCCGCTGTGAAAAGGGCGGCGGGAAAAAAAGCGATTGCAAATTTTAAAATGATATTATATAATATGGGCAAATTGATATAGTACATATTGATAAAGGAGGCAAGGTCATGACAGAGATCGTGCGGGCCGCGTCGGCGGGGACGCTGGAATCCAGCGACGCCTACGTGGAAATCGAGCCAGCCGGCCAGGGGATTGAGATCCAGCTGGAGTCGGTGGTGAAGGGGCAGTTTGGCGAGTCAATCCTGGCGGCGGTCCGGGAGACCCTGGCGGGGTGCGGCGTGGAGCGGGCCCGGGTCACGGTGTCCGACCGGGGCGCGCTGGAGTGCGTGCTCCGGGCCCGGGTGGAGGCTGCGGTCCTACGGGGAAGGGGGGATTGCTGATGCGCCGGTCTATGCTGTTTTTACCCGGCAACACCCCCAATATGCTGGTAAACGGGGCGTTTCTGGGGGCGGACGCGGTGATCCTGGACCTGGAGGACGCCGTTGCCCCCTCGGAGAAGGACGCGGCCCGGGTACTGGTGCGCAACACCATCCGCTACATGGACTTCCGGGGCTGCGAGGTCATCGTGCGCATCAACGCCGTGGACAGCGACTTCTGGCAGGCGGATTTAGACGAGATCCTGCCCCAGAAGCCGGACCTCATCCTGCTGCCCAAGTCCAGCTCCGCCCAGGACGTGCTGGCGGCGGACGCCTACATCGGGCAGAAGGAGGCGGCGCTGGGCTTCGCGCCCAACACGGTCCGGCTGATGCCCCTCATTGAGACGGCTTTGGGTGTGGAGAACGCTTTCTCCATCGCCTCCGCCTGCCCCCGGGTGGCGGCCCTGTTTTTGGGCGCGGAGGACCTGACCGCCGACCTGCGCTGCCAGCGCACCAAGGCCGGGCGGGAGATCGAGTACGCTAGGACCCGCCTGGTGGTGGCCGCCCGTGCGGCCAATGTGGACGTGTACGACACGCCCTTCACCGATGTCAACGATGACGAGGGCATCCAGACAGACGCGGCCTATGCAAAGGCGCTGGGCTTCACGGGGAAAGCCTCCATCTCCCCCCGCCATGTGGAGGTGATCAACCGGGTGTTCAGCCCCACCCAGAAGGAAATTGACTACGCCTACGAGGTGATGGACGCCATCCGGCTGGCCAAGGAGCAGGGCCGGGGCGCCATCGCCCTGCGGGGCAAGATGATTGACGCGCCCATTGTGGCCCGGGCGGAGCAGACCATTGCTGCGGCCCGGGAGATGGGCCTTGGAAGGGAGGATCGGGCATGAACGGAAAGCTTGTCAAGACCATCCGGGAGGCGATTTCCCTCTCCGGGCTGAGGGACGGCATGACCGTCTCCTTCCACCACCACCTGCGCAACGGCGACTATGTGCTCAACCAGGTGATGGCGGAGATCGCGGCGCTGGGCATCCGGGACCTGACCGTCAGCGCCAGCTCCCTCTTTGATACCCACCAGCCCCTGACGGACCACATCCGCAGCGGGGTGGTGACGGGCATCCAGACCAACTACATGGCCGCCGGCATTGGCCGGGAGATCTCCCGGGGTATCCTGGGCAAGCCGGTGGAGTTCCGTACCCACGGCGCGCGGGCCAGCGACATCGCCTCCGGGCAGGCGCCTATCGACGTGGCCTTCATCGCCGCCCCCAGCGCGGACCACATGGGCAACTGCTCCGGGAAGTTCGGCAAGTCCGCCTGCGGCAGCCTGGGCTACGCCTACCCGGACGCCATGTACGCAAAAAAGGTGGTGGTCATCACCGACAACCTGGTCCCCTACCCCCTCCAGGGCTGGTCCATCCCGGAGACAAACGTGGACTACGTGGTGCCGGTGGAGGCCATCGGCAACCCGGCGGGGATTGTCTCCGGCACCACCCGCATTACCCGGGACCCGGTGGGCCTGGTGATGGCCTCCTACGCAGCCAGGGTGATCGAGCACTCGGGCCTGCTCAAGGACGGCTTCTCCTTCCAGACCGGCGCGGGCGGCGCGTCCCTGGCGGCGGCGGACTTTTTGAAGAAGATCATGCTGGAGAAGGGCGTCCAGGGCAGCTTCGGCCTGGGCGGCATCACCGGCTATATGGTGGATATGCTGCAGGCGGGCTGTTTCCAGTCCCTGCTGGACGTGCAATGCTTTGACCTGAAGGCGGTGGAGTCCATCCGCTCCGACCCCAGGCACCAGGAGATCTCCGCCCTCCACTACGCCGGGCCCAGCGCCCGCAGCGCGGTGGTGGACAGCCTGGATGTGGTCATCCTGGGCGCGACGGAGATCGACACGGCGTTCAACGTCAACGTCCACACCGACTCCAACGGATACATCATGGGCGGCTCCGGCGGCCACAGCGACACGGCGGCGGGGGCCAAGCTGGCGATGATCATCGCCCCCCTGTTCCGGGCGCGGCTGCCTATTGTCACCGACCATGTGACCTGCGTGTCCACACCGGGCCGGGATATCGACGTGCTGGTGACCCAGGGCGGTATTGCGGTGAACCCGAAAAACGGCGAGCTGCGCCAGCGCCTGCTGGACGCGGGCCTGCCCATCGTCGAGATCCAGGAGCTGAAGGCGCGGGCCGAGGGGATCACCGGCGCGCCCAAGCGGCTGCCCCGCGGCGGGCGCGAGGTTGCCCGCGTCCTGTGCCGGGACGGCGGCCAGCTGGATTCCATTTATCATACGCCCGAAGAGGCGGAATAACGAGGAGGCCGGATATGAGAGAGATTTCTGCGGAGCAGATCACACAGGTGGTACGGCGGCTGTGCATTGAGGCCAACTGCCATCTGCCCCAGGACATGAAGGGCCGCATTGAGGCCTGCCGCGCCCAGGAGGGCTGGGAACCGGCCCGGGAGATCCTGGACCGGATCGTAGAGAACTACCGCATTGCCGACGAGAACAGCCGCCCCATCTGCCAGGATACCGGCATGGCCTGCGTATTTCTGAAGGTGGGCCAGGACGTCCACATCACCGGCGACATCCGCGAGGCGGTCGACGAGGGGGTACGCCAGGGCTACGGGGAGGGCTATCTGCGCAAGTCCGTGGTCCGCGACCCCCTGGACCGGGTCAACACCGGGGACAATACACCGGCTATGCTCTACTACGAGCTGGTCCCCGGCGGCCAGCTGGAGATCACCGTGGCCCCCAAGGGCTTCGGCAGTGAGAATATGAGCCAGATCAAGATGCTCAAGCCGTCGGACGGCCTCCAGGGCGTCAAGGACTTCATCCGCCGTGTGGTGGAGGAGGCCGGCCCCAACCCCTGCCCGCCCATTGTGGTCGGCGTGGGCATCGGCGGCACCTTTGACAAGGCGGCGTACCTGGCCAAGCGGGCGCTGCTGCGCCCGGTGGACCGGCGCAGCGAGGAGCCCTTCTACGCGAAGCTGGAGGATGAGCTGCTGGAGGAGATCAACACCCTGGGTGTTGGCCCCCAGGGCTTCGGCGGCCGGACCACGGCCCTGGCGGTGAACATTGAGCACTGCCCCACCCACATCGCGGGGCTGCCGGTGGCGGTGAACATCAACTGCCACGTAACCAGACATATGACGGAGGTGCTTTGAGATGCCGGTTTCCATTACAACCCCCTTGAGCCGGGATCAGGCCCGGACCCTGCGCTCCGGTGACAGCTGCCTGCTCTCCGGCGTGATCTACACGGCGCGGGACGCCGCCCACAAGCGGCTGTGCGAGCTGGCCGAGCAGGGCAAGCCCCTGCCCATCGACATGAAGGACGCGGTCATCTACTACGTGGGGCCCACCCCCGCCCGGCCGGGCGAGGCCATCGGCTCCGCCGGGCCCACCACCTCCTACCGCATGGACGCCTACAGCCCCCTGCTGATCTCCCTGGGCGAGACGGGCATGATCGGCAAGGGCAAGCGGGGCCCGGAGGTCGTGGAGGCCATGAAGGCCCACGGGGCCGTGTACTTCGGGGCCATCGGCGGCTGCGGCGCGCTGCTGAGCCAGTGCGTGAAAAAGGCGGAGGTCGTGGCTTATGAGGACCTGGGCGCGGAGGCCATCCGCCGCCTGGAGGTGGAAAATTTCCCGGTGGTCGTGGTCATCGACAGCCAGGGCAACAACCTCTATGAAACCGGGCGGTCAGCCTATCTGGAGAGCTTGAACGGGTAAACATCTTTTCCCTGTTGATAACAGAAACGGCTCAAAGCATGATACACATCCGGCGGCGGACGGGAAGGAGGGATTTCGTTGACAGAGCTATTCCATGTGAACACAGATTCGGGCGTGCCGGTCTACCGGCAGCTGGTGGACGAGATCCGCTCCGCCGTCAAGCTGGGGAAGATCGCCCCGGACGCGCAGCTGCCCACGGTGCTGCACATGGCGGAGCAGCTGGGGCTGGCCCGGGGCACGGTCAAGCGGGCCTATGACGAGCTGGAGCGGCTGGGCCTGGTGGAGAAGGTCCAGGGCCGGGGCACCTTCGTCTGCTACCACCCCCCCGGCAGCGGCAGCCGGAAGGACCAGGCCATGGAGATGATCGACCTGATGCTGGACAAGCTGGACGAGCTGGGCTTCTCCATGGATGAGGTCAACATCTTCCTGGATTTGAAGATGCGGGAGCGGGCGGTGAACACGCCCAGCCTGAAGGTGGCGGTCATTGAGTGCAACCCGGAGAACCTCTCCCAGATGGCGGCCCAGCTGCGCAAGATCGAGGGGATCGAGCTCTACTCCTACCTCCTCGCCCATGTGGAGGCGTACCCCTACAACCTGGATGAGGAGATGGATCTCATCGTCACCACCAGCGAACACGCGGATTTCCTCCGCAGCGTCCTCACCGAGCGGGAGAAAATTGCAAGAGTCGCGCTGCGTCTGTCGTTATCCAGCATGGCGCGGATTGTCCGGCTCCCCCCCGGGGAGCGGGCCGGCATCCTGGGATGCAGCCGCCGCTTCGGGGACTTGCTCTACGCCGCCTGCGCCGCCTATGCCAGCAATGTGCTCGTAGACCCGCCCGCCGTCATCTCCCGGGATTTCGATTGGCAGTCCTTTTTGGCAGGGAAAACGGCGCTTCTGATTCCGGACGGCCTGGAAAAGTTCCTGGAACCGGATGGAATCCAGTTCCTCCAGGACTTCGCCGGGCAGGGGAAGCTGATCCGGTGCGTCTATGAGATCGACGAGGGTTCCTTCCTCTATTTGCAGGAAAAAATAGAACGCCTGCGCGACAAGCCATAGCCCTTTGGCCGCGTCTTCTGTAAAAATGCAGGAGGCGCGGCCTCTTTCCTGCAAAAGAAAGAAAAAATGAAAGAATTCTCGCTCCCCCTTGACAAAAGGTATAGACCAATATATTATATAGATATATGCTTTTGGGCCTAGCCCAGGCAACTAACGATGCAGAGGTGTCTTCTATGGAGAGCGGGAAAAAGAAGGTTTTAGTAATCGGCGTCATCGGCGCGGACGTACATGCGGTGGGCAACAAAATCCTGTACCACGCATTTACGGAGGCCGGCTTTGAGGTGGTAAACCTGGGCGTCATGGTATCCCAGGAGGAGTACATTGCGGCGGCAATCGAGTCCAATGCCGACGCCATTGTGATCTCCTCCCTGTACGGGCAGGGCGAGCTGGACTGCCGGGGGATGCGGGAGAAGTGCGACGAGGCGGGCCTGAAGGGAATCCCCCTGCTGGTGGGCGGCAATATCGTCATCGGCAAGCAGACCTTTGAGGACGTGGAGAAGCGTTTCAAGGAGATGGGCTTTGACAGGGCCTTCCCCCCCAACACCCTGCCGGAGACTACCATTGAGGCGCTCCGGGAGCTCTTGCACATGGAGGGCGAGACGGCATGAGGCCAGTGCTGCTCATCGACTTTGGCAGTACATACACCAAGCTCACGGCGGTCGATCTCGACGCGGGCGCGCTGCTGGGGACGGCCGCGGCCTACACCACGGTGCAGACGGACGTTGGCGACGGCCTGCGGGAGGGCCTTGCCCGGCTGGAGGAACGGACGGGCAAGCTGGACTTTGCGGAGACCTTCGCCTGCTCCTCCGCCGCCGGCGGGCTGCGCATGATCGCCAGCGGGCTGGTGCCGGAGCTGACCAGCGAGGCGGCCAAGCTGGCCAGCCTGGGCGCAGGGGCCAAGATTGTGGGGCTCTACTCCTTCCAGCTGACGGAGGACGACCTGGCCGACATCCAGGCGGCCAAGCCGGACATCTTCCTGCTGGTGGGCGGCACCGACGGGGGCAACCAGGAGTGCATCCTCCACAATGCAAAGATGCTCGCCACCCTGCCGCCGGCTTTCCCCATTGTGGTGGCCGGGAACCGGGTGGCGGCGCGGGAGTGTGAACGCATCCTGGCCGGGCACGAGGTCTATATCTGCCCCAACGTCATGCCCAAGTTTGGCGTTTTGCAGATCGAGCCCACCCAGAACAAAATCCGGGAAATTTTCCTCAGCCGCATTGTCCAGGCCAAGGGGCTCACCCAGCTGACGGGCCTCCTGTCCGATATCCTGATGCCCACCCCCGCCGCCGTGCTCCAGGCCATGGAGCTGCTCTCGAAGGGCTGCGAGGGGGAGCCGGGCATTGGCGAGCTGATCGCCGTGGACGTGGGCGGCGCCACCACCGATATTTATTCCATGGCCAATGGGATGCCCGAGCAGGCGAACACCGTGTACAAGGGCCTGCCGGAGCCCTTCTCCAAGCGGACCGTGGAGGGGGATATCGGGATGCGCTACAGCATCCAGGGCATTGTGGAGGCGGCGGGGATAGAGCGCGTGTGCGCCCTGTCCGGCCTCACCCAGGAGCGGGCGGAGGAGCTGATCTCCCGTCTGCGCAGCCACACGGACCTGCTGCCGGACGGCGACGCGGAGCTGGAGGCGCTGGACAACGCCCTGGCCTCCCTGGCGGTGGAGACGGCCGTCACCCGCCACGCGGGCACCATGGAGGAGACCTATACCCTCATGGGCCGCACCTTTGTCCAATCTGGTAAAAACCTGACCGGCGTGAGGCAGATCGTCGTCACCGGCGGCAGCCTCATCCACGCGCAGCGGGTGGTGGAGATCGCGCGGCACGCGCTCTACTCCCCCGCGCAGCCCGCCTCCCTGCGGCCTATGGAGGCGGACGTCTGGGTGGACCGGTCCTATATCCTGGCCGCAATGGGGCTGCTGTCAGTCCACTATCCGCAGACAGCCCTGCGAATCATGAAAAAGGAGCTGGAGAAATATGGATATCAAAAATAAGCGGATTTCCGAGGACGAATTCAGCCGCCTGCGCCAGGAGGTCCTGGCCCAGTGGCCCACGGGGAAGGACGTGGATTTGCAGGAGGCTGTGGACTATCACAAGGCGATGGCGGACGACCGGATCTTCTCCAAGAAGCTGCTGGCCGCCAAGGAGGCGGGCAGGACCCTGGTCCAGCCCCGGGCCGGCGTGCCGGTCATCAGCGAGCACATCAAGCTCATGGAGCACCTCCAGAACGAGGGCGAGGCGGATCTCCTGCCCACCACCATCGACAGCTACACCCGGCAGAACCGCTATGAGGAGGCCGAGAACGGCATCAAGGAGTCCGTCCGCCTGGGCCGCGCCATGCTCAACGGCTTCCCGGCTGTCAACCACGGCGTCTCTGGCTGCCGCCAGGTCATCGAGAGCGTCCACACCCCCCTCCAGGTCCGCCACGGCACGCCCGACGCCCGCCTGCTCACGGAGATCACCTACGCCGGCGGCTTCACCAGCTATGAGGGTGGCGGCATCTCCTACAACCTGCCCTACTGCAAGAATATCCCCATGGAGCGCACCATCCGCGACTGGCAGTATGTAGACCGCCTGACCGGCCTGTATGAGGAGATGGGCGTATCCATCAACCGGGAGCCCTACGGCCCCCTGACCGGCACCCTGGTGCCCCCCTGCATCTCCCACGCCGCGGCCATCATTGAGGCGCTGCTGGCGGCGGAGCAGGGCGTGAAGAACATCACCGTTGGCTACGGCCAGTGCGGCAACCTGGTCCAGGATGTGGCGGCCATCCGCACGCTGCAAAAGCTGACCGACGAGTACCTGGCCAAGTACGGCTACTCTGACGTAGTAGTTACTACCGTGCTGCACCAGTGGATGGGCGGTTTCCCCGCAGACGAGGCCAAGGCTTTCGGCGTCATCTCCACCGGCAGCCTGATCGCCGCCTTCTCCAAGGCCACCAAGGTCATTGTCAAGAGCCCCCACGAGGCGGTGGGCATCCCCACCATGGAGGCCAATGCCCAGGGCCTGCGCTGCACCAAGCAGGTGGTCAACATGATGGCGGACCAGACCTTCCAGGACGCCCGCCTGCCCCAGGAGGAGGACATCATCTGCCAGGAGACCCGGTGCATCGTGGACAAGTGCTTCGAGCTGGGCGAGGGCGACATCGCCGTGGGCGTGTGCCGCGGCGTAGAGGCCGGCGTGCTGGACATCCCCTTTGCCCCCTGCCGGGCCAATGCGGGCCTGATGCTGCCCTGCCGCGACAACAGCGGCGCAGTGCGCATCCTCAACCCGGGCCATCTGCCCTTCAGCAAGGATCTCATCGACTTCCACGCCGCCAAGATCGATGAGCGCGCCAAGGCCGAGAACCGGAAGGCATCCTTCCAGATGGTCATCGACGACGTCTACTCCATCGGCAAGGGCCGGCTGGTGGGACGGCCCAGGTACTAATCCCGGTTCTCATCCTTTTCTTTGTGGACAAAGAAAAGGATCAAAAGAAAAACCTTTCCGGCAAAACGGAGTTTTGCCGGATATCCCTTACTTGATATTGCCGGAAAGCAAGGCGGCGCCTTGCGAAAAAAGTTCTTTTTGATTCTTTTTCTTACAAGAAAAAGAATGACTGCCTAATGTATTGAAGGAGAAGGAACGATTATGAAAATTGTGGATGTCATCTGCTCCCCCGGCCGCACCGGCTTCTATTTCGACGACCAGCGGGCCATCAAGGCCGGCGCGGGCCACGACGGCGTGTTCTACACCGGCAACCCTGTTACGGAGGGCTTCGCCTCTGTGCGTCAGGCCGGCGAGTCCATCTCCGTGATGCTGGTCCTGGAGGACGGCCAGATCGCCACCGGCGACTGCGCAGCGGTGCAGTACTCCGGCGCGGGCGGCCGCGATCCCCTCTTCCTGGCCAAGGACTTCATCCCCATTATTGACCGGTACATCAAGCCGGAGCTGGTGGGCAAGGAGGCCAACGACTTCCGGGGCCTGTGCAGCATGATGGAGGCCATCCAGGTGGAGGGCAAGCGCCTGCACACCGCCATCCGCTACGGCGTGTCCCAGGCGATCCTGGACGCGGTCGCCAAGGGTACGGGCCGCCTCATGTGCGAGGTGGTGGCCGACGAGTACGGCTGCACCGTGTCGGAGACCCCCATCCCCATCTTCACCCAGTCCGGCGACGACCGCTATGACAACGCGGACAAGATGATTATCAAGGGCGCCCAGGTGCTCCCCCACGCCCTCATCAACAACATCGACACCAAGCTGGGCCGGAAGGGCGAGAAGCTGGCCGAGTATGTGGCCTGGCTGAGCAACCGCATCCAGACCATGCGCGTCGACCCCAACTACAGCCCTGTCCTGCATATCGACGTCTACGGCACCATCGGCGCGGCCTTCGGCAACAACAATTACAAGGAGATGGCCGACTATCTGGCCACCTTGGAGGAGGCCGCCAAGCCCTTCCATCTGCGTATCGAAGGCCCCATGGACTGCGACTGCGACCGTGAGACCCAGCTGGAGGCCCTGGCCGGCCTGACCAAGGAGCTGGACGAGCGCGGCATCCATGTGGAGCTGGTTGCCGACGAGTGGTGCAACACCCTGGAGGACATCAAGCTCTTTGCCGACCACAAGGCGGGGCACATGGTGCAGATCAAGACCCCGGACCTCGGCGGCATCAACAACACCATCGAGGCGGTGCTCTACTGCAAGGAGAAGGGCATCGGCGCCTATCAGGGCGGCACCTGCAACGAAACCGACCGCAGCGCCCAGGTCTGCGTCCAATGCGCCATGGCAACCCAGCCGGTGCAGATCCTGGCGAAGCCCGGCATGGGTGTTGACGAAGGGTTCATGATCGTCTACAACGAGATGAACCGCATCATTGCCATCCGGAAGGCCAAGCAGGCAAAATAAGACAGCAGAATAAACCAGGGGCCTTTCCTGTGAAAGGCCCCTGGTTTTCTGTATGGAAACGCGGATGGTCACTTGCCAAACCCGCAGTTGGGGAACGTACAAGCCTCGCACCCCAGGCACAAGCCGCCCTCGCCCATAGCGGCAATCTCCTCCCGGGTGACTGGCACCCCGGCGGCAACCCGCGGGAGGATCAGGTCAAAGATGGTGGTTTTGGCGTACATCACGCAGCCGGGCAGGCCCATGACGGGCGTGCCGTCCTCATAATACCCCAGCAGGAACATGGCCCCCGGCAGGACCGGCGCACCATAGGTGACAATCCGCGCCCCGCTGTGCCGGATGGCCCCCGGGGTGCTGTCGTCCGGATCGACGCTCATCCCGCCGGTACACAGGACCATCCCGACCCCCTGGGCGCGCACCCGGGCAATGGCGGCGGCCACGCTCTCCATGCCGTCCCCCACCACCTGACGTGCCGTCACGGCAATGCCAAAGGCGGCCAGCTTGCGCTCCACCACAGGGGTGAACGCGTCCTGGACCAGCCCCTTGGCCACCTCGCTGCCGGTTGTTACAATCCCGGCGGTCTGTATCCTCCAGGGCAGCAGCTCCAGCAGAGGCCTCCCCTCCGCCAGCGCCTCGGCCCTGCGCAGCGTCTCATCCGGGATGACCAGGGGGATCACCCGGGTGCCGCACAGCTTGTCCCCACGGCGGACAGCCGTGTTGCCGTGGCGGGTTGCGATCATCACGTCCCCCAGCAGGTTGATGGCGTCCAGCCGCCGGGCATCCACCCGGAACAGTCCATCCATGGCTGCGGACAGCTCCAGCTTGCCCTCCTTGACCTGGCTGCGGGCCATGCCCTCGTTTTCACACAGGGCGCACAGCCGTGCCGCACCCTCGTCCTCATGGACCATTCCGAGGACCATCTCCCAGACATACAGGTTCTCCTTGCCCATGGAGAGCAGGACCGGGATGTCTTCCTCGCGCACTACATGGCCCTTGCGGAACCGGGCATCCTTGGATACGCCGGGGATAATCTGGGTCATGTCGTGGCACAGCACATGGCCCACCGCCTCCTGTGTCCGTATCAGCTTCATCGATCTGCCTCCTTCTGTTGATTCCCGGGCCGTCCGGGCCGGCTCATCCGCCGATCTGGTTCATCGTCCGGCCCGTGCCGCTGCGTCCGGTCTCCGTCAGGCGGTGGCTGGCCGGCTTGGCCGCAATCCCCCGCAGGAGCTCCCGGCGCAGCCCCTCCCCCGCCAGGCCCCGCAGAGGGAACTCCTTGCCGGAGTGCAGGCAGGGCTTCAATTTCCCATCCGCCGTGACCCGGATGCGGTCGCAGCCCGTGCAGAACCGGTGGCTCATGGGCGCAATCAGGCCCACCATCCCCCGCCCCTCCGGCAGGCGGAACCGGCGGGCTACGCCCCCATCCCCCGCCGGGAGCAGCTCCGGGCAGGCATCCAGCACCGCCTGGGCCGGCAGGAATGTCCCGTGAACGCCCTCACCGATGGGCATCAGCTCAATAAAACGCACCTCCAGGGGATACCGGCGGGCCAGCTCCACAAAATCCCGGATTTCATCCTCGTTGAACCCCGCCAGCAGCACAACATTGAGCTTCGTCCCGGTAAATCCCGCCTCCGCCGCAGCCTCAAGGCCCCGCAGGACATCCCCCAGGCAGTCCTGCCCGGTCAGCCGGGCGAAGCGGTCCGGCCGCAGGGTGTCCAGGCTGACATTCAGCCGGTCCACTCCCGCCTCCCGCAGGGGGCGGGCCATGGCCGGCAGGCGCGTCCCATTGGTGGTCAGGCACAGCTCCTCCACCCCCGCCGTCGCCGCCGCGCCCCGGCAGACGTCCAGGATGTCCGGGCGCACCAGGGGTTCCCCGCCCGTCAGGCGCACCTTGCGGATGCCGCAGGCCGCAGCCTGACGGACAATCTCCAGCAGCTCCCCGGCGGAGCAGAGGCCGCCCGCCGTCCCCGCCGGCGGCATACAGTAGCGGCAGCGCAGGTTGCACCGGTCTGTCACAGACAGGCGCAGGTAGGTGATCTCCCGGGCAAACGCATCCTTCATAGCGGGCCTACTCCCTTTTCTGGCTGCCGCCCTCTGCCCGGCGCAGGAAACGGCTGCGGTTCTCCGCATCAGCGAAGTAGGCGAACGTCGCCTCCGGCACCAGCCCCCGGAGCTCCTGCCAGCGGCCGGCGCATAGGAGCTTCCGGACGGCGGTGGCGCTGATCGGGGTCCCATCCCGGGCCAGCCGGGGCAGCTCCACCAGCTCAATCCCCTGGGCGGGGAGGGCGGCGGCCATGGCCCGGTTATAGGCGCTGGTGACGGGGCAGAAGGGCTCGCTGCCCACAAACCGGCGGGTAATGCCCAGCTGCCGGGCCAGGCGGCAAAACACCGCAATATCCAAGCCTGTCCAGACCTCGCCGGACCGGCGTACATCCTTGAGGAAATAGTCCGGGAACGTGGCCTGGGAGATCAAATAGTCCCCCGTCCCGGCTACCGCCACATTGGGCAGGTGGGCCACCGCCTGCTCCACAATCGCCCGGCGGTCCCCGGCGGGCACCGCGCTCCGGTCCTCAGAGACAATGAGCAGATAGAGGAAATCGCACCGGGCGGCCGCCTGCTCAACCAGGTACAGGTGGCCCAGGGTCATGGGGTTACAGTTCATCACCGCCGCGCCGGCGGCCCCAGTGGCAGCAGGGGAGCGGATGGACTCCGCCCATGCGGCAAAGCCGCCCCGGCGGTCCTCCATCAGCACGGCCTGCTCCGCCCGCGCCACCTCCTGGAACCCCAGGCCGGTGAACTGCGGGCGGTTTTCCGGTTTTGTGTAGAGGAACAGCCGCCGCCGGCCAAGCTCCATAGCCTGCCGGCGCAGGGCGGTGAGTACCGTAGCGGTCAGGCCCTCGCCCTGGTGGGCGGGGTCCACGGCGACGCACTTGATGACGTTCCCCTCCAGGGAGGCGGCAGCGATGATCCGCTCCTCCTGGTCCCGCACAAGGGCGGTGTATTCAATGCCGGGGGCGTACCGCAGGCCCGCCCCCGCCAGGAACCCTTGCAGCTCCTCCAGGGCGCGGCCCCGCAGGGGGCTGCCCATCTGCTGCGTGCAGCCGTATTCCATAGATCTCCCTCCCATTCGGTGGTGAACCTTTTTTCTTAACAGAACAGACTGGCCGCCTTACGGCTCCTTGATCTGATGCCTCAGCTGCCGGAAGGAGCGGCCCTGGAGGTTGTTGCGCTGGATGATTTCGGAGATCCGCCCCTCGGCGGCCTCCACCTCCTGCTGGAACTCCCGGGCGGACACCCGCACCGCGCCATGGCCCAGGATGATGAGCTGCTCCAGGTTGTCCGATGTGGCTACCCGGACCCGGTGCTCCCTGGCGATCTCGTAGGTGGCCCGCTCAATATAGGCGTCCGCCGTCTCCGCCTCCTTGGTGTAGACCACATGGATATTGCGGTAACGCTCCACGGACCCCGGGTTCCCCTTGACCTTGTAGGCGTCAAAGACCAGGATCACGACGCACTTGCTGTACCCCTGGTAGTTGCACAGCAAATCCATCAGCAGATGCCGGGCCCCCTCCAGGCTGTTCGCCGCCACGGCCTTCAGCTCATCCCAGGCAAAAATAATATTGTAGCCGTCCACCAGCAGGTACTCCGGCCCCTGGGCCCGGGAGGGCACCGTCCGCTTCTCCGGCGGCGCAGGCGGGGCCTTGGGCGTAGGCTGGAAGGCCCTGCGTTTTACCTGGCCGTAGGTGCGCTCAAAGATGGCCTGCAGCGCCTTTTCCTCCTCCCGGGAGGTGGGGTAGGGCACGGCGGGGCGGGGCCCCGGCGCGGGGAGGCCGGGCTGCTCTGCCGCCGCCTGGCGCAGGCCGCTGTCCAGGTGGGCATGGGCGGGGACATCGTCCCACTTCACCGTGAAGCCCGCGCCGTGGCCGCAGAAGACGGAGTCCGGCGGGTTGTCCGTATCCCGCTCCGGGTCGTAGCCCAGCTGCTCAATGACCTGCCGGGCGTTGTGGCAGCTCTCATAGCCCCGGAGGGAGCAGCTCAGCCGGCCCCGGCCGCGGGTATAGGAGGTGACATCCTGCCAGTATTCCCCCATCTCCGACACCGGCGCGCTGCCGGTGAGCAGGGACAGATCCCCCGCCGTCTGGGGCGGGTCAAACCGCCCGCCCATCTGCTGCACGTCGGTCATGGCGCGTCCCAGGCACTCCCCCGGCAGCTCCAGGCGGAAGTCGTACCAGGGCTCCAGCAGCACGCTCTCCGCCCCCATCAGGCCCTGGCGGACCGCACGGTAGGTGGCCTGGCGGAAGTCGCCGCCCTCTGTGTGCTTGAGATGGGCCCGGCCGGCGGTGAGCGTGATTTTCATATCCGTGACCGGTGAGCCGGTCAGCACGCCCAGATGCTGCTTTTCCGCCAGGTGGGTCAGCACCAGACGCTGCCAGTTCCGGTCCAGCTTGTCCTCGCTGCAGCTGCTGTCAAAGCGCAGGCCGCTGCCCCGGGGGCCCGGCTCCAGCAGGAGATGGACCTCCGCATAGTGGCGCAGGGGCTCGTAGTGGCCGATCCCCTCCACCGGGGCGGCGATGGTCTCCTTATAGACAATCCCGCCGGGGCCGAAGTCCACCGCCATGCCGAAGCGTTGGGCAATCAGGCGGCGCAGCACCTCCAGCTGCACCTGGCCCATCAGCTGCAAATGGATCTCCTGATACCGCTCGTTCCAGAGGATGTGGAGCTGGGGGTCCTCTTCCTCCAGCAGGCGCAGCTTGGACAGCGCCGTGTGGGGGTCCGTCCCCTCCGGCAGGATGAGCTGGTAGTGGAGCACCGGCTCCAGCTCCGGCGGCAGGGCGGCCCCCTCCGCCCCCAGGCCCTCCCCGGGGTAGGTGTGGGCCAAGCCCACGACGGCGCACACCGCCCCGGCCTCCGCCTGGTCGATGGCCCGGTACTTGCTGCCGGAGTAGATGCGCACCTGCTCCGCCTTCTCCTCCCAGGCGTCCCCCGCCTCATCCAGGCCGGAGAGGACGTCCTTCACCCGCAGCCGGCCGCCGGTGATTTTCAGGTATGTCAGCCGGTTCCCCTGGCCGTCCCGGCCAATCTTGTAGACCCTGGCGCCAAATGCCTCCGGGTATACGGGCCGGGGGCTGTAACGCTCCAGGCCCTGGAGGAACTCCTCCACGCCCTCCAAACGCAGAGCGGAGCCGAACCAGCAGGGGAAAATGGCGCGCCCCGCCGCCAGGGCCGCCAGGGTGTGGCTGGACAGCGCGCCGCTTTCCAGATACTCCGCCAGGGCCCCCTCGCTGGCGGTGGCCGCGTTCTCCCACAGCGCCTCTTGGGGGCCGCTGAAGTCCAAGCAGTATTCGCTCAGCTGGCTTTGCAGCGCCGCCAGCAGGGCGGCCCGGTCCGTCCCCGGCAAATCCATCTTGTTGATAAACAGGAAGGTTGGCACACGGTGGCGCTCCAGAAGCCGCCACAGGGTACGGGTATGGGCCTGGACGCCGTCGGACCCGCTGATGACCAGGATGGCGCAGTCCAGCACCCGGAGGGTGCGCTCCATCTCGGCGGAGAAGTCCACATGGCCAGGGGTGTCCAGCAGCGTGGCCTCCAGCTCCCCCAGCGGGAACACGGCCTGTTTGGAAAAGATGGTGATGCCCCTCTCCCGCTCCAGCTCCTCAGTGTCCAGGAACGCGTCCCGGTGGTCCACCCGGCCCAGGGCGCGGAGGCAGCCGGTTTTGTACAGGATTGCCTCAGACAGCGTCGTCTTCCCCGCGTCCACATGGGCCAACAGGCCCGTACAAATCCGTTTGATCGGCTTGTTTTCAGGCCCATTCCCCATTCCCGCAGCTCCCTCCCAGGTTATTATACCAATAAATATAGTGAACCGATTATAACACAAGAAATACGGTTCGTCGATAGGCATTTCTCCTGAAACAGCCTGTCACCCATTTTTTCAGTTTGCAGATTGCTCAGAAGCTCAGCCTGGAAAAAGGGCGGGAACCTGACTGCCAGATTCCCGCCCCATATGCTTCCCGTTCTTTTTGGCCCGTTCCCCTCCCGAAAAGGGATGCTCCCCTGCTCTCAGCAGGACGCGGGCGGTTGGCTCAGGCCAGCCTGCGGAACATGAAAGGCAGCTTTTCCGCAGCCTTGCAGACTGCCGCCACGACCACGCAGGAGACAATGGCCTCCGGGATTCCGGCGGCATAGGCGGTACCCATGACCAGCGCGCCGACGCCGCCCAGATCCACGCCATAATAGGAGGAAATCACCTCCGCGCACAGGCCCCACAGCATACCGAGATAAAACACGGTATTCAGGATGGAGCCCACAAAACCGGCAGCGCCGTAGCGCACCACAGCCCCCCGGTCCTGGAGGAAGGGGAGCTTTTTCAGCCCCTCCGCCAAAAGGCCGGTGAGCAGGCCCATGGCAATCCGGGCCCCCAGGCATACGGCCAGATAGGCAAAGGGGGAGTGGGCCAGGGCCAGGGTGGCGAAGGGGTCGGCCCCAGGCATGGTCAGCACCTTGATAATCGCACTCAGCCCGAAGAAGAAGCCCAGCACACCGCCTGCGGCGGGGCCCATCAACACCGCGCCTATGATGACCGGCATCTGGATGGTGGTCGCCGCAATGGGGCCGATGACCAGGTATCCCAGGGGGGTGAAGGACAGAAGGAAGATGATTGCCACCAGTATCGCCATACGTGTGATCTGCTGGACTTTGCTGCTGCTGTTCATAACGTTCGTTCTCCTTTGAGGGTGTTTCACCTCGTGCTGCCGTCTCCTAGTCTGGGAGTACGGCGCACAAATTATGTATAATAACGGCGGACGCCGCTATTATCAACGTGCTTGCGGGGCCTTCTCCTGTCAAGGAGCAGGACGGCGCGGTTTCCTCGGCTGGCTGCTCTCGTAGAGGTACCGCAGGCCCTTCAGCGTCAGATCCGGGTCCCGTACCACCTCCCGGCGGCAAAGAGCAGTGACCAATTCACAGGAGCCGCCGGTGGCCACGCAGACAGCCCCCGCCATGCCCGGCAGGGCGGTGTAGCGGTCAATGAAGCCGTCCACCATCATGGCGTTGCCCAGCAGCAGCCCCCGCCGGATGGCCTCCGCGCTGCTGCGGCCCAGGCACGCCTCCTCCGGCCCGGCCAGCTCGATGGCCGGCAGCAGGGCCGTCGTCTCCTTGAGCAGCGCCGCGCTGGCGCGGATGCCCGGCAGGATGCACCCGCCCAGGTAGGTCCGGTCCGCGTCCACCGCCGCCACGCTGGTCACTGTGCCCGCGTCCACCAGCACCAGGGGCGCGCCGTACTCCGTCAGCGCGGCCAGGGTGTCCGCCACCAGGTCGCCCCCCAGCTGGGAGGGGTCGTCGATGCGGATCCGGAAACCTGTGCGGATGCCGGGCCCCACCCGGACCGGCGAAAGCCCCGTCACCGTCCGCGCCGCCGCCTCAACCAGCCCCGTTACCCCGGGGACCACGGAGGAAAGGATGCAGCCGTCAATCCCCTCCCGGGCTACGCCGTGCAGCCGCAGCAGGTCATAGAGCATGGCCGCATACTCGTCGGCGCTGCGGCGGGCCTGGACGGATATCTTTGCCCGCAGCCGCAGCGTCTCCCCCTGAAACACGCCCAGGGATACATTAGAATTGCCGATGTCGATGGCCAGCAGCACAGCAGCGCCTCCTTTCCCTACTGCCCGAAGCAGTACATGCTGAAAAATGCGACAACGCCCGGCCCGCAGTCGTAGTCCATGGCGCACCGCTCCGCCAGCTCCTTGACAAAGATGCAGTAGGCGGACATGCACGAGTAGCGCAGCTCCGGGAGCCGGCAGGGCCTGCCCTCCGTGATGGCGCAGGGGGTACACAGGCTGCACCCGCTGGCCCCGATCATCAGCCCCGGCTCCCCCGCCCAGTCGATGAGCTGGCGGGTGAGGCAGTTGTGCTCCCCCTTGGCGGGCTTGGTCTGCTGCCCGTCCATGGGGTCGTCAATGTCCCACATGGTCTGCATCACCAGGGCCCGGGGCCAGCGCAGCACCTGCGCGCGCATCTCCTCCACTGTGCCGCAGTCGGGCGGGCAGGCGTAGTTGACGCCGTACTTCCCGCACAGGTTCTCCTGGCACAAGGGCCGGAATGCGGGGACAAAGGTGATCTCCCCAGTATCAATCAGCGCGGCGTTGGCAAAGCCCATGCCCAGCGCCTGCTCCAGCAGCGCCCGCTCGTCCATTCTGACGCCCACCTCCCTCAAATCCTTTTTCACCGCTATTGTACACCTTCTTTATCCGGATTTCCACAGAAATATGATTGCATTATTTCCGAAATTGTGGTATCCTACAGGCAGATTTCTGTTAAATACTTAACAAAGGAGGCTTTCCTCATGGATATCCCTTCCTTGCAGGCCAAGCTGGACGAGGCCCGCTATATTTACGACGATGAGCTGGTGACGACGCTTCTGGTCGCGCTCAAGCTGGGCCGCCCCCTGCTCATTGAGGGCGCGGCCGGCGTGGGCAAGACGGAGGTCGCCAAGGTGATGGCCGCAGCCCTGGACCGGGAGCTGGTGCGGCTCCAGTGCTATGAGGGCCTGGACGAGAGCAAGGCCCTGTACGAGTGGAACTACCAGAAGCAGCTGTTAAGCATCCAGGTGCAGATGAACCGCCAGGACCCGGACGGGCTGACCCGCTCCCTGTTCAGCGACGAGTATCTGCTCCAGCGGCCCCTGCTCCAGTCGATCCGGTCGGAGGAGCCGGTGGTGCTGCTCATTGACGAGATCGACAAGGCGGACGAGGAATTTGAGGCATTCCTGCTGGAGCTGCTCAGCGAGATGCAGGTCACGATCCCCGAGGTGGGGGCCATCCGGGCCCGGACCATCCCCTTCGTGGTGCTCACCTCCAACCGCACCCGCCCCCTCAGCGAGGCCCTGCGCCGCCGCTGCGCCTACCTCTATATCCAATATCCAGACCTGGAGAAGGAGGTGGCGATCATCCGGGCCAAGCTGCCCAACGCCAACGAGCATCTGGCGGTCCAGGTGGCCCAGGCCATCCGCAGCCTGCGGGAGAGCGAGGCCATCTTGAAAAAGCCCTCCATCGCCTAGACCCTGGACTGGGTCTCAGCCCTGGAGGCCCTGGGGATCAGCGACCTGACGCCGGAGGCCGCGCGGCGGACCATGGGCTTTGTGCTCAAGAGCAGCGAGGATCTGGAGGCGGCGGGGCCCATCCTCTCCAGCCAGCCCCATGGGCATTGCGGCCGCTGCGGGGGCGGCGCATGAGCGCCTATCTGGAGAAGATGGCGGAGTTCTCCGCCCTGCTGCGGCGGGAGGGGCTGTCTGCCGGCCCCCAGGAGACGGCGGATGCGTGTGAAATCCTCTCCTGCCTGGACCTGCGCCAGCGGGGGACTGTGCGCACCGCCCTCCAGGCGGTCTACGCCAAGTCCCGGGAGGAACAGGCGGCATTCCAGCGGGCCTTTGACGGCTTTTTTGTCAGCGTGGAGAAGCGGGAGCTCCTGCGCCGCCGCCACGAGGAGGAGGCCCGGGAGTTCGCCCGCCGGCGGGATGAGGCCGCCCAGGAGCTGCAGGTGGGCGGACAGCCCATGGACTTGCGGGAGGACCTGCAGGAGACCTACATCCGCATGAGCGAGGAGAAGCGGGAGCAGCTGCGGCGGATGCTGGAGAAGACCAAGGGGAACCTGGAGCGCAGCCCCAAGCTCTATGGCAACTTCATCCGCTCCGTGTTCATGCGCTTCCTGCTGGAGCAGCAGATGGTGATGGAGGACGCCGCCGTGGGCTGCGAGGAGGCCGACCCGGACATGGCCCTGCTGTACCGGGACATCTCCCAGTTCAAGGACGCCGATATCCCCCGTGCGGCGGCGTTGATCGCCGCCGTCTCCCGGCAGCTGGACGCAGAGCTCAGCCGCCAGCGCCGGGGCGGCGGGCACAGCGGCAAGCTGGACTTCAAGCGCACCATCCGCAAGGGGCTGGAGACCGGCGGCTCCTTTTACCGCCTGTCCTACCGCCACAAGCGCCGCCGGAAACGGAGGCTGGCGCTGCTGTGCGACGTGTCGGGCTCCATGCTGCAATTTTCGGAGTTCGCCCTGCGCTTTATCAAGTCCATGTCGGAGCTGTCCGAGGCGTCCCAGACGTTCCTTTTTTCCGAGGAGGTCCGGCCGGTGGACGCCTTTGCCCTGCAAAATATGGACGCATTCCGGGAGTATGTGCGCTCCTCCGGGCTCTACGGCCGGGGGACGGACCTGGGCTCCGCCCTGGAGGACCTGTGCCGCCGCCGTCCCGCCCCCCTGGGGCCTTCCACGACGCTGCTGATCCTATCGGACACCAAGACCATCGACCTGCCCCGGGCGGCCCAAGCGGTGCTGGAGGCGAAGCGGCAGGCGGGGAAGGTCCTCTGGCTCAACCCCATCCCCGAGCGGAAGTGGGCCTATGTCAAGAGCATCCAGACCATGGCCTCCCTGTGCCAGATGGCCCCGTGCAGCACCCTGGACGAGCTGGCCCGGGCCTGTGGCCGGATGCTGAAATAGAGGGGCGGCTCCAGATGAAATTTCGATTCCCAGTGGTTTACAGAAGCAGGAATGTGTGGTAGACTAGCAGAAAACAACTGCGGGAGGCGCTGCTGTGACCATTTTTGCCCAGCTGTTGGGAGCTGTCAAATACATCGTGAAGAAGGCGGACATGGTCCTGCTGGGGCTGTGCCTGGTCTGCACGGCCTTCGGGATCGTGCTCATCGCCAGCGCCACAAACTATCTGGGCGCCAGCACCCAGCTGCGCCGGGTCATTATCCAGGCGGCGGGGGCTGTCATCGGGATCGGGGCGTACTTCATCCTCTCCAATGTGGATGTGGAGCACTTCGCGGAGAAGTGGTGGATTTTTTTCCTGTTCGGCCTGGGGTTCATCGCCCTGCTGCGCTGGTTCGGCGTGGACGACGGCACGGGGAACCGGGCGTGGCTGAAATTCCCCGGCGTACCGGTGAGCATCCAGCCGGCGGAGGTGGTGAAGCTGACCTACACGGTCCTGCTGGCCAAGCAGATCGCCTGGTTCCGCGACAACCGGCGGATGAAAGGGCTTGGCTCCCTCCTGTTCCCGGCGGCCCATGCGGGGTTCATGTTCGTGTGGATTTATTTCTTCTCCCGGGATGCGGGCAGCGGCCTGGTGTACCTTATCATCTACGCCGGGATGGCCCTGGCGGCCGGGTTGGCGTGGTACTGGTTTGCCATTGGCATCGGCGGCTTGGGCATGGCCATCGGCCTGCTGGCCGTGTTTGAGAAGCTGCCCACCTACTGGGTCAACCGATTCCGGGTGATTATTGACCACAGCTTTGACCCCAGGGGGGTCGGCTACCAGCAAAACCGCGGAATGCTGGCCCTGGGCAGCGGCGGCCTGTTTGGACAGGGGCTGTTCCAGGGCATCCAGACCCAGGGCGGGGAGGGGAGCCTGCCCGCCCGGCAGACGGACTTTATCTTCTGCGTGTGCGGGGATGAGCTGGGGATGGTGGGGTGCGTGCTCATCATCCTCCTGGAATTCCTCCTGGTCTACCGCTGTTTCCAGACCGCCCGGCAGGCAAAAAGCTCCATGGACGCGCTCATCTGCGTCGGCTTTGCCGCCATGCTCATTTTCCAGACTGTGGAGAATATCGGCATGTGCCTGTTTGTCATGCCGGTCATCGGCCTGACGCTGCCCTTCTTCAGCTACGGCGGCAGCTCGGTCGTCACCCTGTATGCCACTATGGGGATCGTCTCCGGCGTCCGGAGCCGCACCCTGCCGGACTGGCTGCGGAAAACATAAGAAAAGCTGCGAGCGGGGACCCGTATGGGTCCCCGCTCTTTCGCAGGCTATGCCGGGACGAACGCCGGCTGCTGCCCCCCTGCCGAGATCCTCCGCACGGCATCCACTGCCGCAGAGACCTCCTCCGGCGTTGTAAACCAGCCCACGCTGAAACGCACGGTCCCCTGGGGGAAGGTCCCCAGCGTCTTATGGGCCGAGGGCGCGCAATGGAGGCCGCACCGCGTCAAGATCCCGAACTCCTGCTCCAGCCGGAAGGCCGCTTCGGCGTTGTCCTCCCGCAGGAAGTCGATGGAGACCACCCCCGCCCGGTGATCCGTCCTTTCCGGGCCGGCCAGCCGGATCTGTGGAATCCCCCGCAGCCCGTCCAGCAGCAGCCCGGTGAGCTCCTCCTCGCGGCGGCGCAGGGCCTCCACGCCGGTCTCCAGCACAAAGTCCACCGCCGCCTGGAACCCGTAGATGCCCGGCAGGTTGGGAGTGCCGGACTCAAACCGGTCCGGCATATAGGCGGGCTGGCGCTCTGCGTCCGACGCGCTGCCCGTCCCCCCGGTGACAAGCGGGGACAGGCCCTTGGCAAAGCCCGGCGACAGCAGCAGCGCCCCGATGCCGGAGGGGCCCATCAGCCCTTTATGCCCGGGGACAGACAGGGCGGACAGCCCCATCGCCTCAAAATCAATCTCCCAGTGCCCGGCGGTCTGGGCTGCGTCCAGCGCAAAGGGGATGCCGTACTCGCCGCAGACCCGTCCCACCGCCGCCGCATCCTGGATTGCGCCGCCGACATTGGAGCCGTGGGCCATCACCAGCAGCCGGGTGTTTGGTCGAACCAGGGGCCGGATTGCCTCCGGGTCCAGCCGCCCGGCGCTGTCGCAGGGGATGCGGTCAAAGCACACCCCCTGGTCCGCCAGATCCTGCAAGGGCCGCATTACCGCATTGTGCTCCATACTGCTGACCAGACAGTGGTCCCCCGGACGCAGCCAGCCCCGCAGGATCATGTTCAGCCCCATGGTGTTGCCGCTGGTTAAGATGCAGTGGGTGGGGTCGCTGTGGTGGAACAGCCGGCACAGGCCCTCCCGCAGCAGCAGGGTGGTCATCCCCGCGTCCTGGGCGCTGCTGTAGACGCCCCGGTTGATGGAGGCCCCCACCTCCGTCATGTACCGCAGCATGGCCTGCGCGACGGCGGGGGGCTTGGGGAAGGATGTGGCCGCGTTGTCCAGGTAAATTGGGCGCATCGTATCATCTCCTATAGAAAATTTAAATCAATCAGGCGGTATGCAGTTTAAATCCAAATGCGTTGAGGGCAAAACAAAAACCGGCGGAAAACCGTCCAATATTGCGCATATTTCCCAATATTCCCTATCATACCACAAAATATCTGTATTGACAACGGGCTTTTATGGGAGGGCTGGGGAAATTGTACTTGCTTTTTCGGATGGGAGACGATATATTTTATAAATACAAAAAGCGGTATAGATCGCTTCTTTTGTGTACCCCTGCGCCGGCCAGCTCCAGCTGTGCCGGAATTTTTGTGAGTAGTGAGAAGGAGAAAACAAACATGCCAAAAGAGAGCTTTGCCAAACGCTACGGCCTGCTGATCGGCACCGGCCTGGCGGTGGGCGTTGCCGCCGTACTGCTGACAGCCCTGGGCAACCCGGCCAACATGGGCTTCTGTATCGCCTGCTTCCTGCGGGACATCGCCGGGGCGCTGAACTTCCAGCGGGCCGGGTTCGATGCGGAGGCCGGCACCGGCATCGTCCAGTACATCCGTCCCGAGATCATCGGCCTGGTGCTGGGCTCCACCGTGATCGCCATGGCCCGCAAGGAGTTCAAGCCCAAGGGCGGCTCCTCCCCCATGATCCGCTTCATTGTGGCGGTGTTCGTGATGATCGGCGCGCTGGTATTTTTGGGCTGCCCCCTGCGCATGGTCATCCGCATCGGCGGCGGCGACCTGAACGCCGTTGTTGGCCTGGTGGGCTTCGCCATCGGCATCCTGATCGGCATCCAGTTCCTGACGCGGGGCTTCAGCCTCCGCCGGGCCTATCAGCAGTCCATGGCCGAGGGCCTGATCTTCCCTGTCCTCATGGTTGCCCTGCTGGTCCTGGTGCTCTGGCGCCCCAGCTTCATCATCTTCAGTGCAAAGGGCCCCGGCTCCATGACCGCCCCCGTCCTTGCCGCCCTGGCGGTGGCCCTGGTGGTGGGCGTCCTGGCCCAGCGTTCCCGCCTGTGCATGGTGGGCGGCATCCGTGACGCCGTGATGTTCAAGGACTTCCGCCTGATCTCCGCCTTTATCGCCATCATTGTGGCGGTGCTGGTGGGCAACCTGATCCTCAACAAGTTCACCCTGGGCTTTGCGGAGCAGCCCATCGCCCACAGCGAAGGGCTCTGGAACCTGCTGGGCATGGTCCTGGTGGGCTGGGGCTCCGTCCTGCTGGGCGGCTGCCCCCTGCGCCAGCTGATCCTGGCCGGCGAGGGCAATACCGACTCCGCTGTCACCGTCACCGGCTTTATCGTGGGCGCGGCGGTGTCCCACAACTTCGGCCTGGCCTCCTCCGGCACCGGCATCGGCACCGGTCCCGTGGCCATTGCCGTAGCAGTTGGCTTTGTGGTGCTGGCGGTCATTTCCGTCATGAATATGCAGAAATTGGAGGGCTGATCATCATGGTAGACGCACGCGGATACTCCTGCCCCACCCCTGTGGTGATGGTGCAGAAGGCGGTCAAGGACAAGAACCCGTCCAAGCTGGAGGTAGCTGTGGACAACCAGTGTTCTGTGGAGAATGTGACCCGGTTTGCGCAAAACGCAGGCTACAAGGTCTCCGTGACCGATTTTGAGGGCGATTTCAAGCTGACGCTGACAAAGTGATGGAGCAGTATGTCGCCACCTTCCATACCCACCTTGCGGCGCTGCGCAGCTGCAATGCGCTGAAAAAGGCGGGCGCGGCCTCCGCCCGGCTGGCGCCAGTGCCCCGGCGGCTGAGCTCCTCCTGTGGCACCTGCGCCCTCTATGAGGGGGAGGGGCCCATGCTCTCCTGTATGGACACTGACGCAGAGGCGGTTTACCGCCGGGAGGGTGATTCGTTCACGCTGCTGCATCAGTGGGAGGATTGAGCAGCGAGCCCCCGCGATACGAAAACCTGCCGTCTGTTCCCAGACGGCAGGTTTTTTTGCTGTGGACCCGGTTTGACCTCCTGATTTCCCCTTGCGGCGGCGGGCGGTTTCCGTTACAATATAGTCAAAACGGCAGAGAATCGGTAAAGTCCGGCGGCTAAAACAGGGCGTGGACTGCGTTGCCGTCCTTGGCGGGCGTCAGCCCGCCTGCGTCCTCCGCCTTGCCACACCCCGTTTTTCCTCGCCTCCTTTTTACCGCTTCTCAACCGCTTCGACTATAGAGCCGAATCCACAACAGAGGTGACGCATGTGAAAAAGCCGGCCATGCCCCTTGGGCTATACATCCACATCCCATTCTGCAAAAGCAAGTGTATCTACTGCGATTTCTATTCCCTGCCCCAGGCAGAGGGCCAGATGGACCGCTATGTGTCTGTTTTGTGCCGCCATCTGGAGGAGATCTCCCGCCAGGCCACCGCCCATCTGGTGGACAGCATCTATTTCGGCGGCGGCACCCCCTCCTATCTGGGGGAGCAGCGGCTGTGCCGCCTTTTAAAAGCGGTGTACCGGTACTACCATGTGTCCAAGGATGCGGAGATCACCTTGGAGGCCAACCCGGACAGCGCGGGGGACTGGCGCGCCCTCCGCTCCCTGCGCCGGGCAGGCTTTAATCGGCTCTCCCTGGGGGTACAGTCCACCGACGATGCGCAGCTGCGGCAGCTCGGCCGGCCCCACACCTTTGCCCAGGCGGAGGCGGCCGTATCCGCCGCCCGGCTGGCGAAGCTGGAAAACCTGTCCCTGGACCTGATCTACGGCCTGCCGGGCCAGTCCATGGCCCGCTGGCAGCGGACCGTGGAGCAGGCTGCGCGGCTGGAGCCGGAGCATTTGAGCTGCTACGGCTTGAAGGTGGAGGAGGGCACCCCCTTGTGGGAGATGCAGGGCAGGCTGGAGATGCCGGACGACGACCTCCAGGCAGACATGTACCTGTGGTGCGTGGAGCGGCTGGCCCAGCTGGGCTATGCCCAATATGAGATTTCCAATTTTGCCAAGCCCGGCTGCGAATCCCGGCACAACCTGAAGTACTGGACCCTGGGGGAATACGCAGGCTTCGGCCCCGGGGCCCACTCCGACTTAGGGGGCGTACGCTATGCCTATGTCCGGGACCTGTCCGCCTACTGCTGGGGTGTGGAGGCGGGGAGCAGTGTGGTGGAGTCCAGTGAAACGATCCCGCCCCGGGAGCGGGATATGGAGTATATCATGCTGGGCCTGCGCACGGCACAGGGCATCTCCGGCAAGGAGTTTGAGTACCGCTGCCGGCGGCCCTTTGCGCCGGTGGAGGCGGTACTGAGGCAGTTCGTGCGGACAGGCCACACTCTGCGCAGGGAGGGACGCTGGCGCCTGACCCCGGAGGGGTTCTTGGTGTCCAACCAGATCATTGGCCAGGCGCTGGAGGCGCTGGCAGATGAGAAGCTGCGCCGGGAGCAGGCTGCCGCCAGACACGACTACCGGATGGTGTAAACCGCCCCCTTGCCCCTTTGGCGCGTTTACCGGCGAGCTTGCAATCTTTAATAGGCGGAGGGCGCGCCCGGAGATATCAGGACGCGCCCTCTGTTCCTTATTCCTGGACAACCACCGGCGCAACCTTTCCGTTGGCGTGGATGTCTACAATCAGCTTCCTCGGGCACTTGGTCACACAGGTGCCGCAGGAGGTACACTTGTCGTAGTCAATGCGGGCTACGTTGTTGTTCACCGTGATGGCCCCCGCCGGGCAGTTGCGCTCACACAGCTTGCAGCCGATGCAGCTCACCGCACAGTGGGCCTTGGCGGACGCGCCCTTCTCGTGGTTGGCGCAGGGCAGCACCACGTCCACCGCATACGGCATACTGACGATGACCTTCCTGGGACAGGCGGCGGCGCACTGCATACAGCAGGTACACTTTTCCCGGTCCACCTCGGCCACGCCCTTGTCATTGATATGGATGGCGTCGAACTTGCACACCTGCACGCAGGTCCCCCGCCCCAGGCAGCCGAACGCGCAGTCCAGGGTGCCGTTGCCCGCCACCTTCATGGCGGCTACGCAGTCCTCAATCCCCACATACCGCTCGAACTTGTGGCCGGCCCGGGTGCCGCCGGAGCAGCGGACAAAGGCCACCCGGCGTTCCACAGCCTGCACCTCCACGCCCATCACAGCGGCGATGCGGGAGGTCTGCTCCCCGGAGCAGCTGGGGCAGGCGTTGACCGGGGCCTTCTTGGCCAGGATGGCCGCCGCGC
>JAAWKB010000081.1 GCA_022797115.1 Oscillospiraceae bacterium | reverse complement strand
GGACGCCTCCCTGGCCTACCGCCGCCACTTCCCCGCCATCAACTGGCTGAACTCCTACTCCCTGTATCTGGATACCATGAAGCCCTGGTTCGACGAGCACTTCGGCCCCACCTTCATGGAGAACCGCAACAAGGCCATGAGCCTGCTCCAGGAGGAGGAGAACCTCAACGAGATCGTCCAGCTGGTCGGTAAGGACTCCCTGAGCGCCAATGACCAGCTCACCCTGGAGACGGCCAAGATGGTCCGCGAGGACTTCCTGCAGCAGAACGCCTTTATGGACGTGGACAGCTATTCCAGCCACGACCGGCAGATGCGGATGCTGGCCATGATCCTCGACTTTGACCGGCTGGCCCGCGACGCCATCGCCAAGGGCGCGCCCCTGGCCCCCATGCTGGAGATCCCCTCCAAGGAGAAGATCGGCCGCGCCAAGTACGTGGAGGCCGACCAGTATGTGGACGCCTACGCCGCCATCAGCGCGGAGATGGAGCGGGAGATCGCCGCTGTTGTGGAGAAAGCAGGTGCTGACTTATGATGAAGGAATACCGTACCATACATGAGATCTCCGGACCTCTGATGGTGGTCGAGCAGGTGGAGGGCGTCACCTACGACGAGCTGGCCGAAATCGAACTGAGTGACGGCAGCATCCGCCGCTGCAAGGTGCTGGAGGTCAACGGCAGCAAGGCCGTGGTCCAGCTGTTCGAGTCCTCCGCCGGCATCAACCTGCGTGACTCTAAGATCCGTTTCCTGGGCCACCCCCTGGAGCTGGCCGTATCCGGCGACATGCTCGGGCGTGTGTTCAACGGTATGGGCCAGCCCATCGACGGCGGCCCCGCCATCCTGCCGGAGAAATATCTGGATATCAACGGCCAGCCCATCAACCCGGCGGCCCGCGACTACCCCAACGAGTTCATCCAGACCGGCGTCAGCTCCATTGACGGCCTGAATACCCTGGTCCGCGGCCAGAAGCTGCCCATCTTCTCCGGTTCCGGCCTGCCCCACGCCCAGCTGGCAGCCCAGATCGCCCGCCAGGCCAAGGTGCTGGGGGACGAGGCCTCCAACTTCGCCGTGGTCTTCGCCGCAATCGGCATCACCTTCGAGGAGTCGGAGTACTTCGTCAACGAGTTCAAGCGCACCGGCGCCATTGACCGTACCGTGCTGTTTACCAACCTGGCCAACGACCCCGCTGTCGAGCGTATTTCCACCCCCCGTATGGCCCTGACCGCTGCGGAGTACCTGGCCTTTGAGAAGGATATGCACGTTCTGGTCATCCTGACCGACATCACCAACTACGCCGAGGCCCTGCGTGAGGTCTCTGCCGCCAAGAAGGAAGTGCCCGGCCGCCGCGGCTACCCCGGCTACCTGTACACCGACCTGGCGCAGATGTACGAACGCGCCGGCCGCCACCTGGGCAAGCCCGGCTCTATCACGATGATCCCCATCCTGACCATGCCGGAAAACGACAAGACCCACCCCATCCCCGACCTGACCGGGTATATCACCGAGGGCCAGATCATCCTCAGCCAGGAGCTGTTCCGCAAGGGCATCAACCCGCCGGTAGACGTCCTGCCCAGCCTGTCCCGTCTGAAGGACAAGGGCGTCGGCCCGGGCAAGACCCGCGAGGACCACGCCTCCACCATGAACCAGCTCTTTGCGGCCTACGCCTCCGGCAAGGAGGCCAAGGAGCTGATGACCATCCTGGGCGAGGCGGCCCTGAGCCCCACCGACCTCCTGTTTGCCAAGTTCGCTGACGAGTTCGAGAAGCGCTATGTCTCCCAGGGCTACGAAACCAACCGCAGTGTCATCGAGACCCTGGATCTGGGCTGGGAGCTGCTGAGCATCCTGCCCAAGAGCGAGCTCAAGCGCATTAAGCAGGATATGATCGACAAGTACCTGCCTAAGAAGAACTAATGCCGGTGCGCCGTCATATAGGAAAGAGGTGAACAGATGGCCTCAGCAACAATTAACCCGACCAGAATGGAGCTGACCCGGCTGAAAGGCCGGTTGAAGACCGCCATCCGGGGCCATAAGCTCCTCAAGGATAAGCGGGACGAGCTGATGAAGCAGTTCCTGGAGATCGTGCGCCGCAACCGTGAGCTGCGCGCCAAGGTGGAGAAGGGCCTGGAGCAGGCCAACGCCGCCTTTACCGTGGCCGCCGCCCTCATGAGCCCGGAGATGCTGGAGCAGGCCCTGCTGTATCCCAAGCAGAGCGTAGAGCTGGATATGAAGTTTAAGAACATCATGTCCGTCAACGTGCCTGTCTACCAGTTCCACACCCGCAATGAGGACCCTGCGGAGATCTACCCCTACGGCTTCGCCCAGACCTCCGGTGAGCTGGATGCCGCCCTGGAGGCCCTGGCCAACGTGTTCCATGATATGCTGGAGCTGGCGGAGGTGGAGAAGACCATGCAGCTGCTGGCGGAGGACATTGAGAAGACCCGGCGGCGCGTCAACGCCCTGGAGTACGTCATGATCCCCGATTTCCAGCAGAAGATCCGCTATATCTCTATGAAGCTGGACGAGAATGAGCGCGGCAACATCACCCGCTTGATGAAGGTCAAGGACATGGTGTTGCAGGAAGCGCACGAGTTCCAACAGCCTGCATCATAAAAATGAAGAACCCCGCCCTCAGCTGTAGAGGGCGGGGTTCTTTTAGTAGCCTGATAAAAGAGTACCCTGCCAACCGGGGAAAACCTTCCCCTGGCCAATACCCTCCAATTAAAAAGGTGCATAGCCATTTTAATAAAATAGACGGCCCGCCCCTAATAGGGGCAGGCCGTCTTGTGATTCATTCTTCCCTTGCAGGAAAAGGGATTACGCAGCAGCGGGCTCCTTGCTCTCGTCAGCGGTGGGCTCGCCGTCAGCAACAGGCTCGCCATCCTCGGCAGGCTGGGCCGCATCGCCCTCAGCGGGGGTAGCGTCGTCCGCAGCAGCGGGGGCCTCGCTGAGGATCTTGCACAGCTGGGCACGGGTCAGCTCGCCGTCGGGGCCGAAGGTGCCGTCAGGATTGCCGCCGATGACGCCCAGCTCCGCCAGAGCCAGCACATAACCGTCGTCAGTGTCGGGGAAGGTGGACTCCTTCTCGGAGGCGGGGATCTTCAGGGCCTTTGCCAGCAGCTGGCACATCTCCAGACGGGTGATGTTGGCGTTCTGCTCCACATCGCCATCAATCAGGCCCTCGCTCTTCGCTAGGGCAATGTAGCCGCTGGCCCAGGTGCCGCCCTCCACGGGAGCCTGCTCGCCGTAACCGGCATAGGTCAGGACCATCTTCAGTGCAGCGCCCCAGTTGACGGAGTTGCCGGGCTTGAAGGTGCCGTCGGAATAGCCGTCCACAATCCCGGCATTCACCATGGCGGTGACAAACTCATAGTGCCAGTTGGCCTCGGTGACATCGGAGAAGGTGACAACGGGGTTGCTGGGCTCAGCGGGCTCGCTGGGGGTGGTGGTGTCGGGCTCGTCAGACTCGTCAGGCTCAGCATCGGCCTCGCTGACGATGGTGATGCGGCCGGCAGTTTCGCCGTACTGCTCGGCATCAACAACACCCTTGAGGACATCGCTGATGTACTCCATCAGGACAACGTCCATGGGAGCGCCGGTGTCCACCACAGTGGCCACGGAGAAGGCATAGTAGGTGTCGCCGCCAGCAGCGGTGAAGTCGTTGGTCACAACGGCATAGGTGGCCTCGGGATCGAAGTCCTTACCGTTGATGCGGTTGATGGTCACGCGGTTGATGCTCTTGGGGGCGTAATACTCAGAGCCGGGGTACTGGTCGCCCTGGTCAAATTCCTTCGTGGTGTCAACAGTGAACTCGATACCGGAAACCTGGGGGAAACCGCCGATAGCGGTGGGGGTGCAGTAGGTGGATGCCTCCAGGGCCTCCAGCAGGGCTTCGCCCTTCACGATCACATAGGCCACGGTGTTGCCGAAGGGCAGGACGGTGTTGACATCGTTCTTGGTGATGTCGCCGGCCTGGATGGTGGCGCGGATGCCGCCGCCGTTGGTCAGGGCGACAACGTTCTCAGCGGGGACGCCCATGTCCTCGCCGCCCTTGGTGGCGTACCACAGGATCGCGTCAGTGATCAGGTTGCCCAGGTTGGTCTCCTCGGTACGGTTGCCGGGGTCACGCTCACCGTTGAGCAGGACGTCGGTGACGGCGAAGGTGGCGCCGTACTCCTTTTCGATCTCAGCGCGGATCTCGGCCGCACGGGCGGCGGGGGCGGAATCCTCGGGGACAGCAATGGCCTCAGTGGCCACCGTCTCGGTAGTGATCTCGCCGTCCTTGATGGTGACAACGCCGATGTTGTTGAACTTCTCGCCGGTGGAGGTGACGACGGTGTCGCCAACCTTGCGCTCCTCGTTGGTCACGGCGGCGATCTTGTCCAGGGTGGAGTGGGAGTGGCCGTCAATAAACAGGTCGATGCCAGTCACCTTGGCCAGCAGGTCAATGGAGCGGTTGGCGTTGGCAGCGGTCTCATCGTCGATGCCCAGATGGCCCAGGCAAATGATGTAATCGCACTCCGCGGCAGTCAGCTCGTCCACCTGCGCCTGGGCAACAGCGTACATGTCGTCGCTGGAGGCGAACTCCACGCCCACGGTCTTGGCGGGGTGGCTCTTGGTCTTGGCCTCGGGGGTGTCCAGACCAAATACGCCCAGCTTCACACCGTCCTCAGTCTCCAGGACAAGGTTGTCACCGAAGGCCAGCTCGCCGTTATAGGTGATGTTGGCGGCCAGGATGGGGAACTCAGCGGTATCCGCCAGCTTGGCCAGATTCTCATAGCCATAGTCGAACTCGTGGTTGCCGGGGGCCGCCACATCGTAGCCGACCATGTTCATCAGCTCGATAGCGGTCAGGCCCTGGGAGGCGCTCACGGAGGTCTCGCCCTGGCTGAAGTCACCGGCATCCATCAGATACACGGTAGCGCCAGCGGCCTCGTACAGGGCCTCCAGGGCGGCGATCTTGGCATAGCCCTCAATTGCGCCATGGGTGTCGTTGGAGTGGAGGATGACGATTGCGCCGTCCGCCTCCGCAGGTACCTCGAACGCAGCAGCGGTAGTTCCCGCCGTACCGTCCGACTCCTCAGCCGCCAGGGCGGTGACGGTCGTGCCAAGGGCCATGACCATCGCCAGCAGGAGGGCAAGGAGCTTGTTCCACTTTCTCATATGGTTTTCCTCCTAAATTTTGTTTTGAGCGGCTTGTCCTATGGCGGCCAGCCCGCCATAGAAAAAGAGGATATCCCCTTTCCGCCCGTTACAGCTTTGATTATAGCTTATCTTTCTCCGTTTGGCTAGATGAAAATTTCATTCTTGTGCAAAATTGTAAAAATTTTTCCCGTTTACACCACCGCATAATCTGCCGGGTCCTGTAATCTGCGGGGGAACGCCGCAGAAATCCTGCTGCCGCTGTAGGATAGGCAATCATTTTTTCCTGTTTCCGGTGTAAACTATAGAGGCACAGCGCGGCTCCTGCAAGCTGGCAGACGGCCAGGGCAGGGAGCTGCGCTGTGCGCACCTCATGAAAAGCTGGGGACCGCTCTTCACCCACGGTATAGGATCAGGCTGAACCATGTGACAATATTCCCCTGAGGCTGGAAATCGATGCCGAAGAGTTCCGCAAGCTCCAGCACCAGGATGCCGTGGCTCTCCACGCAGGGGAACATCCGCTCCGGGAAACGGCAGGGCGCGTCCGGGTAGGTACACCGGTCACAGACGGCGCAGGACTCCGTGGAGAGGGGGTAGGTCTCCGCCCCCTGGCTGCGCAGGAGGGCGTTTACCCGGTGGGTGACTTCCTCATGGCCGCCCCGGGTGGCCAAGGTCCCCTCCATGTCCGCGATGTCGTCCACCTCGTTCATGGTGGTCAGCAGCAGGGCGCATGGGTAGCCCAGGCACCGCTCCCGGCACTCCTCCACGGTCCCCACGGCGGGCGGGCAGGCCCAGCTCGCGCCGTAGCGCGGGCAGTCCGACTGGCAAACCATGCGCACCCGGGAGGAAAACGTCAGTTCCCGGGTGTCGAAAAATTCATATTGCACAATGGGCAGCTCTCTCATCTGCCGCTCCAGCAGCGCGCGGTCCACGTCCATCACTCCAAGTCGACATTGATGTGGTCGGTCCCATGGGCCTCGAATTCACCCATATACTGCTCCATCCGCTCCATCACCTCGTCATAGTTCTCCGCCGTGGCCCGCTCCGCGTCCAGATCCCGCAGAGCCAGCTCCTCCGCGAGGATCTCAAAAAATGTCATGTCCTCATAGGCCATGATCGCCTCATGGATTCCCCCCTCCGCGAACGCCCGGGAGGGGATGATCTCGCCGTTGAACAGCTCCACCAGAGGAGCCATGCCGTGATCCAGGCAGTGGGAGAAGACCAGGCTCTCCACCTGGTCATAGTCGCAAATCCGGTCGTCCCCCCGGGTGGAGTTAAGCACCCAGTTCCCTATGTAGACCAAATCCAGCAAGCGTCGGTATTGTTTCCCAGTCAGATGCAGCTCCATGACGAACCTCCTCCCGGCATCTCTCCGGCATCCAGTAGTAAGCAGTCACAGTATATCAGAATCCTGCGAAAAATTCCACAGAAAATACAGGGCAAAAAGCCCAAATTTTTACTTGTTATCATGGATAAATCATAGTACAATAATGGGGCTATGCCCATTCCCACCGGAATCTCATTCATATCCCCGCCCACCGGGCGGAGGAAAGGAGTCCTGCCCCTTGAACCAGCGTCCCATCGGCGTCTTTGACTCCGGCCTGGGGGGCCTGACCGCGGTGCGCCAGCTCCGGCGGCTGATGCCCTCTGAGAATATTATATACTTTGGCGATACCGCCCGTGTCCCCTACGGCAACCGGGGCAGGGAAACCCTCCTGAAATACGCCCGGCAGGACCTCGCTTTCCTGCGCAGCTTTGACCTGAAGGCGGTGGTGGTGGCCTGCGGTACGGTCAGCACCAACTGTATTGATGCGCTGCAGGCGGAGAGCGACGTCCCCATTACCGGCGTTGTGGAGCCCGCTGTGCAGCGGGCGGCGGAGCTCTCCCGGGCCCGCCGGGTGGGCCTGGTGGCAACCCGGGCCTCGGTGGGCAGCGGCGCCTATGAACGCGCCTTCCGCCGGATTGACCCCAGCCTGGAGGTTTACAGCCTGGCCTGCCCGCTGTTTGTCCCCCTGGTGGAGGAGGGCCGCTGCCGCCCCGGGGACGTGGTGATCGAGACCGTGGCGGAGGAATACCTCGCCCCCCTGCGGGAGCGGGGAATCGACACCCTGGTGCTGGGCTGCACCCACTATCCCCTCCTGGCGGACGTCATCCGGAACATCATGGGCCCCGGCGTGACGCTGGTGGACGCGGGGGCGGAGTCCGCACGGGCCTGCCAGGAGCTCTTGACGCAGCGCGGCGCCCTGGCCAACCGGCCGGAGGGCGCTGCCAGCTACTATACCAGCGACCGGGCCGAGAACTTCCAGCGGCTGGCCGCCCTGTTTTTGGGCGGGGACGACGTCGGCCAGGTCCAACAGATTGATATTGCAGGATACGGGCCATGATAGAAAAACAGGTAATCCTTTTTGTCCGGGGTGAGCAGTCCTTTGACGGACTGGAACCGGACATCACAGAGCTGATGACCGAAGGGGTCATGACCATTGACAGCGGCGGCGGTATCTCCCTGTCCTATCAGGAGACGGAGCTGACAGGTATGGAGGGTACAACCACCTGCTTCACCATCCAGGACGACAGGGTTGTGCTCAGCCGCACCGGCGGCGTCAGCTCCCAGATGGTGTTCCAGCAGGGCAAGCTCCACAGCTCCCTGTATGAGACCCCCTGGGGGACCATGGTGGTGGATGTGTCCACCATCAAGCTGGCCCACCGGCTGGACAGCCACGGGGGGATTTTGGAGATCCAGTTCAACATTGCCGTGGACCATCAGGTCACAGGCCGGAACCAGTTTAAAATACGTGTACGAGAGAGTGCGAGGTAGAACGACATGATCAACATGATTCAGAATGCCAAGGATCAGGTCCTGGCCCTGACCAACAGGGCCTATGAGCAGGCCGCCGCCGCAGGGCAGCTGCCCGGTGGCGTGGCGGTCCGCGCAGGCGTGGAGATCCCCAAGGACCCCGCAAACGGGGACTACACCACCACCTTTGCCCTGGCTGCGGCTAAGGCCATGCATAAAAGCCCCCGGGAGATCGCCGGGACCCTGCTGGAGCACATCGACCTCACAGGCAGCTATTTTGCCTCCGCTGAGATCGCCGGGGCGGGCTTTCTGAACTTCCGCCTGGCCCCCGCCTGGTTTGCCGGGGTGCTGTCCGCTGTGGACAGCGAGGGCGCGGCCTACGGCCGCTCCAATGCCCTGGCGGGGCAAAAGATCATGGTGGAGTTTGTCTCCGCCAACCCCACCGGCCCCATGCACATGGGCAACGCCCGGGGCGGCGTACTGGGGGACACCCTGGCCTCTGTGCTGGAGGCTGCCGGCGCCAGCGTGTGGCGGGAGTTCTATGTCAACGACGCGGGCAACCAGATTGAGAAGTTTGCCAACTCCCTGGAGGCCCGGTATCTGCAAATCCTCCTGGGGGAGGACGCCGTGGCTTTCCCGGAGGACGGCTACCACGGCGACGACATCAAGGAGCTGGCCCAGTCCTTCTATGAGGCCCACGGCGACAGCTTCCGGGACACCCCCACAGAGGAACGGCACACGGCCCTGGCCGCCTTCGGCCTGGAGCGGAATATCCCGAAGATGAAAAGCGACCTGCTGCGCTATAAGATTTCCTATGACCAGTGGTTCTTTGAATCCGGGCTCCATGAGAGCGGCTATGTGGCGGAGACCGTCCAGAAGCTGACAGACCGGGGCTACACCTACGAGAAGGAGGGGGCCCTGTGGCTTGCCACCAGCCGCATCCTGGAGGAAAACTACCGGAAGGCCGGCAAGAGCGAGAAGGATATTGCCAAGCTGGACTTGAAGGACGACGTCCTGCGCCGTGCCAATGGTTTTTACACCTACTTTGCCGCTGACATCGCCTACCACCGCAACAAGTTTGATGAGCGGGGCTTTGACCGGGTAATCAACATCTGGGGCGCGGACCACCACGGCCATGTGGCGCGCCTCAAGGGCGCTATGGACGCGCTGGGCCTGGATGGCACGAACCGGCTGGACATTGTGCTCATGCAGCTGGTGAAGCTGCTGCGGGACGGCGAGGTCGTGCGTATGTCCAAGCGCACCGGCAAGGCCATCTCCCTGACCGACCTGCTCGACGAGGTGCCGGTGGATGCCGCCCGCTGGTTCTTCAACGCCAAGCCGGACACCCAGATGGATTTCGACCTGGGCCTGGCGGTGCGGGAGGACAGTGAAAACCCGATTTACTATGTGGAGTACGCCCACGCCCGGATTTGCAGCCTGCTGCGGAATCTGGAGGGGGAGGGGTACGCTGTCCCGGCCATGGAGGCAGTGGATGCGGCCCTGCTGTCCGGCGAGACGGAAACTGCCCTCATCAAGCAGATCTCCTTCTTCTGCGAGGAACTGCGGCTGGCCGCCAGGGATTACGACCCCAGCCACATCAACCGCTATCTGGTCGAGCTGGCGG
>JAAWKB010000080.1 GCA_022797115.1 Oscillospiraceae bacterium | reverse complement strand
TGGTAGCAGGGTAGCCCCGTGGTAGCACATCCACAAAAATCAATCAATATCTGTTGAAATCATAAAAGAATCGGAAGAATCCAGCGGTTTCCCACTTCGATTCTTCCGATTGATATTCCATTCACTAACAAGTTTACATAATGCAGTTTTTCTGAAAAATATTAAAAATTTGTTCAGAGCTCTTCCTATTCAATGGATTTCAAGGACTCCGCCATATCAATCTTTTTCAGCCTTGGCCGCATCCCTGCGGAGATCCCGATTGTAAACAGCATTGTCATGAAAAAGCTGAGAATGTAGCTCAGCGGCAGAATCCGGCAGGCAAAGAACATGGCGTCAATCTGGATCTGTTCCATGACAAAGGCGTGGAGGGCCTTGCCCATCAGCAGCCCCGCCAAGCTGCCCAACACCGACAGGATAATGATCTCCCGGAACACATAGGAGGCCACTTCATTCTGATAAAAGCCCAGCACCTTGATAGTGGCGATCTCCCGCATACGTTCAGTAATATTGATGTTGGTCAGGTTGTAGAGCACAATAAATGCCAATGCCGCCGCACAGACCACAACAACCAGCACAATATAGTCCAGCCTGGAGAGCATCCTGTCCACTTGGCTCCGGGTTGCCTCATTGATGCTGACACTGCCTACGTCCTCGTCCTCCAGCAGCAGGGCCCCCTCCTCATATGGGTCCGCGCCCTCGCGGGCCATCATGTAGAGCGTATTGTACTCCGGGACCTGCCCCAGCTGCTGGTAAGTTTCCGGTGCGATGTAGACGTAATTGTACACATAGTTGTCGGAGATGGCGGAGACTGTCACCTCCAGTGTCCCCAACTCATCATCCCGCAGTTCGACCGTATCCCCCTTTGAAATGCCCATGTTTTCCGCCAGCCCCATATTCAGCACCACTTCGCCGGGGCCGGGGTAGGGGATGGCCTGCGTGCCGCTGTGAAGGGAAAGGAACCCCTCCAGGCTGCCAGTGGAGGAAATCACCCGGTAGACGGACTTGCTCTGCCCGCCTGCCAAAACATCCACGCTGCCGCTGTGGACCAGCAGCCCCGCATCCTCCGGCCAGCCATATTTCTCCAGGTAGGCCGCTGCCGACTCCGGGGTCTGGGGGTCCTGAAAGGTGACGGCGTAGTCGTAGAGGGTGATCTCCCCAAACTGGTCGTCCGCCACAGAGGCGATGGAGTCCCGGATGCCGAAGCCGGTACACAGCAGGGCGGTGCATCCGCCGATCCCCAGCACCATCATCACCAGACGGCTCCGGTAGCGCAGGACATTCCGTACAGAGACCTTGTGCAGGAAACCCAGCCTGCGCCACAGGGGGGTGATGTACTCCAGAAATACCCGCTTGCCAGCCCGGGGCGTTTTGGGGCGGATCAGCTCCGCCGCCTGCCGGGACAGCTCCACCCGGCAGGCGAGATAGGTCGCCCCCATGGAGCACAGCAGCGCCGCCGCAAAGGAGACCGCCGCCAGGTCGGGCAGGAACAGCTGCCGCAGGGGGGCGAAGCCATAGATCATGTCATAGATCTCCCAGATAATCCAGGGGAGCCCCAGGGCCCCGGCGGCGTATCCCACCGCGCTGCCCACCAAGGCTGCGCTGCCGGAATAGAAGAGGTATTTCCCCATGATCTGGCCGTTGGAATAGCCCATGGCCTTCAGCACACCGATCTGGGTGCGCTGCTCATCTACCATACGCGTCATGGTGGTCATGCACACCAGGGCGGCCACCAGAAAGAAGAACACCGGGAATACCACGGAGACCGCCGCTACAATGGAGGTGTCGTTGTCGAAGCAGACATAGCCCGTGTTTTCCTTCCGGGTCAGCACATAGGTGGTGGCGTGCTTCAAATCCGCCAGCTCCTGGTAGGCATCCGCCACCTTCTGCTCCGCATCGGTCAGCTCCGCTTCTGCGTCGGCAAACTCCTGGTCCGCCTCGGCCCGGCCGTCCTGGTACTCCTTCCAGCCGTCGTCCAGCTCCCGCCGGGCGTCCGCCAGCTCACCGGGGGCGCGGTCCAGCTCGGCCTTGGCGTCCGCCAGCTTTCTCTGGGCATCTGCCAGCTCATCCTGTGCGTCCGCCAGCTCCCGTTTGCCGTCTGCCAGCTCCGCCTTGCCGTCCTCCAGCTCCTGGATTCCCTCCGCCAGCTCGTCCTCGCCCTCGGTCAGCTCCCGGTAGGCCTTGTCCAGCTCGGCTTCTGCCTCGGCCTTGCCGTCATAGTACTCCTTCCAGCCGTCGTCCAGCTCCGCCCTGGCCTCGTCCAGCTCGACCTTGGCGTCCGCCAGCTCCCGCTTGCCGTCTGCCAGCTCCTGCCGGCCCGCCTCCAGCTCGGCCCTGCCGCTGCGCAGCTCCCGCTGTGCGTCCGCAACCTGTGCCGCGCCGTCCTCGTAGTCCGCCAGCCCGGCCTGGTACTGTGCCCAGCCCTGGTTGTACTGCGCCAAGCCTTGTTTATATTGAGCCAGCCCGCTCTCGTATTGGGCCAGCCCCTCCTGGTATTGGGAGAGGCCCGCCTGATACTGGGCCTGGCTCTGGTCCAGGACCGCCCGCTGGGCGGCCAGCTCCGCCTCCATTGCGGGCACAAGCTCCGGCGGGACCAGCCCCGCGTCCAACTGCTGGCGGGCCGCCTGGTACTGGGCCTCTCCCGCGTCCAGCTGGGCCTTTGCGCCATCCAGCTGGGCTTTTGTACTGTCCAGGGTGGCCTTTGCGCTGTCCAGCTGGCTTTTCGTGCTGTCCAGAAGGGCTCCGCTTTCCTCCAGCTCCCGCCGGCCGCTTTGCAGCTGGGCCCAGGCGCTGTCCAGCTCCGCCTGGGCATCCGCCAGCTCCCGCTCGCCGCTGCGCAGCTCCCGCTCACCCTCCTCGATTTCCGCCTCTGCTTCCTCCAGCTGGGCTAGCCCGTCCTGATACTGCCGCAGGCCGTCGGCGTACTCCCGCTCGCCGTCAGTCAGCTTCTGGTAGGCGTCCGACAGCTCCCGTTCCGCGTCCGCCTTCGCCTGCTGGTACTCCTTCCAGCCGTCGTCCAGCTCCCGCCGGGCGTCCGCTACCTCCTGCTGGGCGTCCGCCACCTTCTGCTCCGCGTCCGCGATCTCCTGCTGGGCGTCCGCCACCTTCTGCTGGCCGTCCGCATAGTCCCGCAGGCCGCTGTCATAATCCTTACGTCCCTGCTCGTAGTCCCGCAGGCCGTCGGCATAGTCCTGCTCACCGTCGTCCAGCTCCCGCTGGGCGTCGTCCAGCTCGCTCTCCGCGTCCGCCCGCTCACTGTGATAGGTCTCCCAGCCGTCGGCCACCTCCCGCTCCGCATCCTGGATCTCCTCCAAAGCGTCGTGGTAGAGGGTGTCATAGCGGTGCTCCGCACGCTCGTCTGTCAACGCCTCAACGGTGGGCTTCAGCCCATCCAGCTGGCTTTGATAGCCGTCCGAATAGGCCGCGCCCGGCCCGTCCATGGTCAAAAAAATTTCGTAGTAGGCATCGAAGTCGAAGCCCGCCTCGGGGATATACACAAAGGCGGCCACACTGCCGCTGCCGATGGAGCTTGTCCCCCGCTGGTAGTTGAGGTAATAGGGGGACGAGCAGAGCCCCACCAGGGTATATTCCGGGTACCGCAGCAACTCCCGGGTGTCCTCCTTGTTGCTCTCGGACACCGGCAACGCCTTGCCGAGATCCGATTCAAGGAAGTACCGGGCGTCGCCCAGGCACTCGTTGGGGGCCTCCGGCATCCGCCCGGCGGAGAGGGCAGGGAGGTTGACGCCCTCCGTCAGCGAGTGGGCCTTGACCACGGCCTCCGTCCCCTCGTCAATTTCCGTGAGGAAGTCGGCGTACACCGCGCCCCGGGCCAGGGCGACCCCCTCCAGGGCGGCGAAGCCCTCCACGTCCTCCTGGGTGAAACCCAAGGTGGACAGCAGCCGGAAGTCATAGAGCTGCTGCCGGTCCAGATAGTCCCTTCCGGTGGACATCATGGATGGCTGGCAGGTGCGCAGGCCCGCGAAAAAGCCCACGCCCAGCCCGACGATTGCCAGGATCGCCAGATAACGCCCCATGCTCTGGCGGATTTCCCGCAGGCAGGAGCGGAGCAGCGTCTTTACCATTCGATCTCCTCCACGGGGACCGGCCGGTCATTGACCTCCACCGATGTGACGGTGCCGTTTTTCACCTGGATCACCCGGTCCGCCATGGCGGTAAGGGCGCTGTTGTGGGTGATGATGATGACCGTCATGCCCTGTTTCCGGCTCATGATCTGGAGCAGCTTCAGGATCGATTTGCCGGTGCTGTAGTCCAGCGCCCCGGTAGGCTCGTCGCACAAAAGCAGCTTGGGGTTTTTCGCCAGCGCCCTGGCGATTGCCACCCGCTGCTGCTCGCCGCCGGAGAGCTGGGCGGGGAAGTTGGAGAGCCTGTCCCCCAGCCCCACCGAGCGCAGCACCTCCGCCGCGTCCAGGGGGTCCCGGCAGATCTGGGCCGCCAGCTCCACGTTTTCCAGGGCCGTCAGATTGGGGACCAGGTTATAAAACTGGAACACAAAGCCGATGTCGTGGCGGCGGTAGGCGGTCAGCTGCCTGGAGCCGTAGGCGGAAATCTCCTCATCGCCCAAAAAGACCCGGCCCTCCGTCAATGTATCCATGCCGCCCAGGATGTTCAGCAATGTGGTTTTCCCCGCGCCGCTGGGGCCGACGATCACGCACAGCTCCCCCTTTTCGACGTGGAACGACGCATCCCTCAGCGCCTTGATTTCCACCTCGCCCATATGATAGGTTTTGCTTACGCTGTCAAACCAGACAAAAGCGCCCATATTCTCCCCCCGTATGTACCGTTCTCTCATGCTGTCCCGTTCGATATCAAAGCCCCCTTATCATAGCACAAAATGCTGCGGGATGCTACTCTGAATTTTCTGCCCGCCCCTGTGGGGCCGGGACAGCGCCCGGGATCAGACGGTGTGCCATTGGCGGCTATTATAACAGATCCTGTGGGCAAGTGGTTAAAATAATATGAATGCGGCCAGGGAATTTTTTGATTTTTTCCATTTTGCCTCTTGCCATGGGAGGGAAAACGTGCTATAATACCCTCAGTTTTTTATGTGAGGGTTTATTTATGCATTCTGTACCGCTGAACGCTGCATACTTCTACTTTACCTTTATCTGCACATGTGGATAAGGGTTGTTTTGCTGCGGTGAAAAGGCGGGGGACAGGATCGTCCGTTTCGGGTCTTACAGTGAAGCAACACTGTGAGGCCCTTTTGTTTTGCAGAAAAAAGATGTCAAAATTGATCAGATGGGAGTGTTTTTACAGTGATCGTCATTTTAAAAAAGAACGCGGAACAGCAGCAGGTGGAGCTTTTCGACAGCTGGCTGCACAACATGGGCCTGGAGACCCACATGTCGGTGGGCGAAAACCACACCATCGTGGGCCTGGTGGGGGATACCTCCCGGGTGGACATTGAGAGCATCATGGCGCTGGATATCGTAGAGACGGTCAAGCGCATCCAGGAGCCGTACAAGAACGCCAACCGCAAATTCCACGAGACAGACACGGTCATTACCCTGCCCAATGGGGCAAGGATTGGCGGCGGGCATTTCCTGGTGATGGCCGGGCCCTGCTCTGTGGAGACGGAGGAGCAGATTGTCTCCGTGGCCCAGGCGGTCAAGGCCGCGGGGGCCCAGGTCCTCCGGGGCGGCGCCTTCAAGCCCCGCACCTCCCCCTACGCCTTCCAGGGCCTCCATGATGAGGGCATCCGCCTGCTGCTGAAGGCCCGGGAGGCCACGGGCCTGCCCATTGTCACGGAGATCATGGACGCCCAGCACCTGCCCCTCTTCGAGGAGATCGACATCATCCAGGTGGGTGCCCGGAATATGCAGAACTTCGAGCTGCTCAAGCAGCTGGGCAGGCTGCGCAAGCCGGTGCTGATCAAGCGGGGCATGGCCAACACCCTACAGGAGCTGCTCATGAGCGCAGAGTACGTCATGGCCGGGGGCAATGACCAGGTGATCCTCTGCGAGCGGGGCATCCGCACCTTTGAGACCGCCACCCGCAACACCATGGATCTGTCCGTCATCCCGGTCCTGCACCAGCTCAGCCACCTGCCGGTGGTGGTGGACCCCAGCCACGCCACAGGCCGCTACCAGCTGGTAGCCCCCATGGCCCTGGGCGCCACGGCCTGCGGGGCGGACGGGCTGATCATCGAGGTCCACAACGACCCCGAGCACGCCCTGTGCGACGGCCCACAGAGCCTGCGGCCGGAGAAGTTCGCAGACATGATGGAGAAGGTCCGCGCCATCCGCCCCTACTCCGACCACTCCTTCACCACCGGACAGGCCGTGCTGGATGGGGGCGCGGGCAATGGTTGAGACAGTCGGGGTCGTGGGCCTGGGCCTGATCGGCGGCAGCATGGCCAAGGCCATCCGCCAGTACACGGGCTGCACCCTGCTGGGCTATGACACCGACGGCGCGGTCCTCAGCCGGGCACTGGACGAGGGCGTCCTTTCCGCCGCTCTGACGGCGGACCGGCTGGCGGAGTGCGACCTGGTTATTATCGCCCTGTACCCCCAGGCTGCGGTGGCCTACGTCACCGCGCATCGGGACCAGTTCCGCCAGGGCGGGATTGTCATGGACTGCGGCGGCGTGAAGGGCGTGGTCTGCACGCCGCTGGAGGACGTGGTGCGGGACGCCGGATTCTATTTTGTGGGCGGCCACCCCATGGCGGGCATTGAGCGGTCGGGCTACGCCAACGCCTTCCCGGAGCTGTTCCAGGGCGCGTCCCTGATCCTCACGCCCTATTCGGGTACGCCCCAGGGCTGTTTGGATACGATTTGGGAGTTTGCGCAGCGGCTGGGCTTTGGCCATCTCCAGCCCTCCACCCCACAGGAGCACGACCACATTATTGCCTACACCTCCCAGCTGGCCCATGTGGTGAGCTGCGCCTACGTGGGCAGCCCGTCGGCCCCCAATTTCGAGGGGTTCTCCGCCGGGAGCTTCAAGGACATGACCCGGGTGGCGAAGCTCAACGAGGAGATGTGGACGGAGCTCTTTCTGGAGAACCAGGACGCCCTGGTCCGGGAGATCGACACCCTGGTGGAGGAGCTGGCGGCCTTCGCCTATGTGATCCGCCGGGGGGACCGGGAAAACCTGAAAACCATGCTGAGGCGGGCCCGAGAGATCAAAGAGGCGATTGATCGGGACTGTTGAGAAAGGAGAACTGTCATGAACACCAGCTATATTACCGATTACTATAACAACTACAATGAGGATGAGCGGACAAAATCCAGACACGGGGCCGTAGAGTTCCTCACCAATATGAAATATATCCGCGCCTATGTGCCCCAGGGGGCAAGAATTCTGGACGTGGGGGCGGGCACCGGCGTCTACTCCATGGCTCTGGCCATGGACGGCTACGATGTCCACGCCCTTGAGCTGGTGGAGCACAACATCGAGGTCTTCCGCTCCAACCTGCCGGAGGGGGCCAATATCCCGGTGGAGCAGGGGAATGCCCTGGACCTGAGCCGCTTTGCAGACGAGAGCTTCGACGCGGTGCTGCTGTTCGGGCCGCTGTACCACCTCTATACCAAGAAGGACAAGCTGACGGCCCTTGGGGAGGCCAAGCGGGTGCTGAAGCCCGAGGGCCATCTCTTCGCAGCCTACTGCATGAACGAGGCCACCGTCATCCATGACGCTTTTGCCGGAGACGGCAGCAAGGCGCTGTACTACCTGAAGTCAGGGATGCTGGCTGCGGATTACCACTGTATCTCTGAACCGGCGGATCTTTTCGAGATGGTGCGCCTGGAGGACATTGACGAGCTGAACCGGGAGAGCGGGCTGAAGCGGGAAAAAATTGTCGCTTCGGATCTCTTCACCATTTACATCCGGGATCAGGTGGAGCACTTCTCCGATGCGGTTTATCAGGCCTACGTCAAGTACCACCTCTCCATCTGCGAGCGCCCCGACCTCATCGGGGCCACCAACCACAGCCTGGATATTCTGACGAAAAAGTAAAAACGATGGGATGTGAGACAATGCAGACAGTCACAGTCAGCGCCTCCAGCGCCTACCCGGTCTATATCGGCGGCGGGCTGCTGGAAAGGGCCGGCGAGCTGATCGCCGCGTCTACCCAGTCCCGCACCTGCGCCGTCGTCACGGACTCAAAGGTGGGGCCGCTGTACGCGGCCCAGGTGTGCCGTTCCCTCCAGGACGTGGGGTTTACCGTCCGCCTCCACGCCTTCCCGGCGGGGGAGCGGAACAAGAACCTGGGCACGTATGGGGCAATCCTGGAGTTTTTAGCAGAAAACAAGCTCACCCGCTCAGATTTTCTTGTCGCCCTGGGGGGCGGCGTGGTAGGGGATATGGCGGGCTTCGCCGCCGCCACCTACCAGCGGGGCATCGGCTATATCCAGATGCCCACCACCTTCCTGGCCGCGTCGGACTCCTCCGTAGGCGGCAAGACCGCCATCGACCTGGCGGCCGGGAAGAACCTGGCCGGGGCCTTCCACCAGCCGGACATGGTGATCTGCGACACGGACACCTTCCGCACCCTGCCGGATGCGGTCTTCTCAGACGGCGTGGCGGAGACGGTGAAGCACGGCCTGATCGCTGACGCGGCCTTCTATCAGTTCCTGATGGACGGGGACATCCGGGCGCAGATCGACGATGTGGTGCGGCGCAACGTGGAGATCAAAGCGTCCGTGGTGGGGGAGGATGAGTTTGAACGGGGCAGGCGGAAGCTCCTCAACTTCGGCCACACCCTGGGCCATGCCATTGAGAAGTGCAGCGGCTACGCCGTCACCCACGGCCACGCCGTGGCTGCGGGCATGGCGCTGGCCTCCCGGGCTGCGGAGCGGCTGGGCTACAGCCCGGCGGGGACGCTGGAGGCGGTGCTGGCGGCAAACAAACGCTTTGGCCTGCCCTCCGGCTGTCCCTACGCCGCCGGGGAGCTCTACGCCGCCGCCACCAGCGACAAGAAACGCTCCGGCAGCGGGATTGACGTGGTGGTGCTGGAGCAGGTCGGGCAGGCGAAAACCGTCCGGCTGGACATGGAGGGCCTGCGCGCCTTCACGGAGGCGGCCCTGTGAAGCTGGTCATCACACCCGCGCCCCTGCGCGGCTCCGTCACGCCGCCCCCCAGCAAGTCCCAGGCACACCGCTGCCTCATTGCCGCCGCGCTGGCGGGGCCGGGGAGCGTCATTCACAACCTCGCGGATTCCCAGGACATCCAGGCCACCCGCCGGTGCATGGCGGAATTGAAAACGGAAGGTATTGGTTTGCCGCGGTTAGACTGCGGGGAATCAGGCTCCACCCTGCGTTTCCTCCTGCCCATCGCCCTGGCCCTGCGGGGCGGCGGGGTGTTCACCGGCCGCGGGCGGCTGATGGAGCGGCCCCAGAAGCCCTACTTTGACCTCTTTGCGGAGAAGGGCATCCGCTATGGGCTGGAAAATGGCGTCCTTACCGTGGAGGGGGCGCTGCCCCCCGGCAGGTACTGCCTGCCGGGTAATGTGTCCAGCCAATTTGTCACAGGACTGCTCTACGCCCTGCCCCTGCTGGCAGGGGATTCCGAGCTCGTCCTGACCACACCCCTGGAGAGCCGGGGCTATGTGGACATGACCCTGGAGGCGCTGGGACAGTTTGGCATCCGGGTGACAGAGGAAACGGGACGTTTCCTCATCCCCGGCGGGCAGCAGTACCAACCCTGCGAGGTGTCCGTTGAGGCGGACTGGTCCCAGGCGGCCTTCTGGATCGCCGCCCAGTGCCTGGGCAGCGCGGTGGACATCCAGGGCCTGGACCCCCGGTCCACGCAGGGGGACCGGGTTGCCAGCTCCTGGGCCCAGGCCCTCTCCCGTCCTGGGGATGTGGAGATTGACCTCTCCGGCTGCCCCGACCTGGCCCCGCCCCTGGCGGCGATGGCGGCAGTGCGCCGGGGGGACACCCATCTGGCCAACGCCGCCCGGCTGCGCATCAAGGAGAGCGACCGCCTGTCCGCCATCGCCGGGACGCTCAACGCCCTGGGCGGGGCGGTGGATGAGCGGCCGGACAGCCTGGTGGTCCACGGGGGGGAGTCCCTCGCCGGCGGCGCCGTGGACTGCTGCAATGACCACCGCATCGCCATGATGGCCGCTGTCGCGGCCACCCGCTGCCAGGGGCCCGTGACGCTCCTGGCGCTCCAATTCAGCCTTCTTCGCAGGTGGTAGGTATAACGCAAATTTCTGTTTTTTCTCCTTCATTTTGATCCTCCATGGGGGTTGACCC
>JAAWKB010000079.1 GCA_022797115.1 Oscillospiraceae bacterium | reverse complement strand
TAGCTCAGGGCATGGACGGCGGTGGTGCCGGAGGCGGTGATGGCGATGCCGCCATAGAAGGCCGCGATCTGCATCCGGTTTTTGGCCTCCATGGCCGACGGGTCGTCGCAGGCCGCCTCAATATTGTTGAGGATCAGGTCCAGCGCCTGGAGAGCGAAGGTATCGGAGAAGGGATTGGCCTTTTTGCTGGTGAAGCACTCGATGGCGTGGGCCAGGGCATCTACGCCGGTGGCAGCGGCAATCCCCCGGGGCAGGTTCTGAATCATCCGGGCATCCAGGATCACGTAGTCAGCGATCATGTTGTCATTGACAATCCCTACCTTCAGCGCCTTCTCCGGCACAGCTACGATGGCGTTTGGCGTCACCTCCGCGCCTGTGCCGGCGGTGGTGGGGATGAGGATGATGGGTACGCACTTCTGGGCCCGGCCCGGCTCGTCCAGCAGCTCCTTCACGCCGTACTCGTCTGTCACCAGCACGCTGGCCAGCTTGGCCGCGTCCATCACACTGCCGCCGCCGCAGGCCACGATCATATCCGCACCGCTGGCCTTGAACTGGTCCACCAGCTTCTGCACGGCAGTGTAGGCCGGTTCCGAGGGCAGGTCGTCCAGAATGTAGTAGTCTACCCCGGCGGCCTTCACCGCCGCCTCCGGCAGATCAAACAGGCCGCAGCCCTCAATCCCCTTGTCTGTGAACATGGCCACCCGCCGGACCTGGTTGGCCTTCAGAATGGCGGTGATATTCTCCATGGCGTTCTCCCCGCCGTATACCGCCTTGGGCATTTTCAGATGGTACCTTGTCAGCATGGAATTGTTTCCTCCTCAGAAATGGATTGATGCAGGATATCTGCCAGGTCGGCCAGCAGCGTCTGCGCCCCAAAGCCGCCTGATTTGCTGATCAGATTGTAGGTCCTCCCCCGGTACCGGGCCTGGGAGAGCACCACGCCGGGAACCAGCTCCCCCAGCGGGGCCAAGGTGTCCTGGCCGATGTAGGCCATGAAGGCCAGCAGGGTATCCCCGCCGGTAAGAAGGATTGTCCGCTCCAGGCCCAGGTCCAGCAGGGCCCGGAGGACCTCGCCCATTGCGGCGGAGACCCGCTGGCGCGTCTGCTCACCGCTCATGCCAATTTCACGGGCATAGGCATCGGTTGCGCCGCAGTCGGTGCCGCCGCCGCAGTCGATGATGGCGCTGTCTGCCCTGCGGATCTGCTCCAGCCAGCCCGCCACGGCCGCCCGCCCCTCTCCGCTCTCCAGCCAGCCCGGCTCCAGCTTCTGACGGGGTGTGAGCCGGATGCGGGGGACGCCTGCCCGCTCCGCTGCGTCCAACTGCCCCAATGTGATGGGGTTGACACTGCCGCACACGGTCAGCAGCCGGGGGTCCATCTGGGGCAGGCCGCTGCTATCCGATTCCAGCTCCAGCAGCGCGGGCAGCACGGAGGCGAAGCCCGCACAGCCTGCCAGCAGGCAGAGCTCTCCGCTATCCCGCAGTGCTCCGGCAATACGCCGGAGATCCGCTTCTGTCTGGGCGTCATAGACGAAAATCCCCTCGCCCTCCGCCTGCCCGTCCTGTCCCACCACATGGGAAGGGACGTTGGACTGGCTGGCAATGATCTCCCGCACGTCGGAGAGGCGCACGGGCTCAAAGGGGTCCGCACCAAAGACGCTCTCTGCCACAGGCGTGCTGCCGATGTAGTGGATGCCCTCCCGGGTATACCGCGCCATCCTGGGGAATGCCGGGATGAAGTGGAGCTGCCTCCGCTCGGCGGCGCGGAGCATGGCGGTCAGCTCACTGCCGATATTGCCCCGGAGGGCGGAGTCCGTCTTTTTATAGATGCAGGGTACGCCGGCCTGCGCCGCTGCCGCCGAGATGGAATAGACGGTCTGATAGGCGTCCTGCGGGGACATATGCCGGGTTTCCGCGTCTACAATCAGGACCTGGAGGTCCTTTCTGTGGATGAGATCCTCGTTAAGCTGTCCGCCGATCCGGATCAGGGTCCCTGCGGTCCTGAACTGCACCCCGGTATCCATCGCTCCTGTAAAGTCATCTGCAATCACCAATAATTTGATCATACGACTCGCTCCAAGATGTTCTATTTTGCAACAACAGCAGAAATATTTTTGTAATTTTAGCCAATTACCGTCGGGATTATCTTTCTAAATTATCTATAATTATCATATAGCGCAGAGCCGGTTCTGAACATTTATTTTGCGCATTTTGTCGTTTAATTTTGAAACAAATTCATCAAAAATAGCTGTCATATTGTAATTTCATACCAAGGATTTTCTTTTTTGCACAAAATATATTCGCAAATTTGTGCGAATCGACACATTGGCATACTACACAAAAACCCGAACCCTCATGGAAAAGGGTTCGGGTCAGCGCATAAAACGGCCGCGCTTATTGCGAACAGGTGGCAGCGCCTTTTGACAAAACAGGGCCGCAGGGAACGCTTCGTTCCCCACGGCCCTGCTCTTCTGAATGGACACCGGCCTATTTCATCAGGTAATTCCTGACCAAAATCTGCATCAATTCGTCCCTGTCCACCTTCCGGATCAGGGTACGCGCCTGGTTATGGTTGGTGATATAGGTCGGGTCCTCGGAGAGGATGTAGCCAACAATCTGGTTGATCGGGTTATAGCCCTTCTCCTCCAGCGCCTGGTACACCGTCAGCATGATCCGATGGATCTCCGCGTCCTGATCGACGACAAAATCGAATTTCCGGGTATATTCGTCCACTCCTGCACCACCTTCCCAATAGTTTCAGATTTAGTATACTCGCTTTCCCCCACGCTGTAAAGAGAAAAAAGCGGAATGTTACAGAGATGTAATATTCGACCGCTTTCGCAGCCTGCCAATCCCTGTAGGGACGGCTGCCTCCAGTGCGCTGTGAGGCGGTCAAACAGGGGCGCTCCGGGCCTCATCTGATGTCGCCTTGTTTCATATTTACCCGCTTGATCCGCCGGAATTTGTTTGTTTATACAAATCCTGTGCAGAGGCCCGCCACATGGTTGATTTGCGCCGGCTTGTATGCTATACTCGCTCCTGGCTTTGACTCCCAGTCAATCCGGGCCAGGAGCCGGCGAGATAGACTGATGAGAATATGGGATCATTGAAAGCAAATCATCCAGCTGGTTACACAGCATACCAGCGGCTTATACTAGGAGGTATCTGTATGAAGATATTTGATTTGTTTGGACGAAAGTCTGTAGGACAGCAGCCTGAAAAGGCGGCGGCTGTCAGCAACCCGGCAGAGGCTGAAATCTATCCCGGGATGCGGGTGGAGGTAACGGCTTCCGACGGCCATCTGCTCTTTGTCGCCAAGCTGCTGGCTCCACATGAAAATACAGCGGAGCTCCACCAATATTCTGAATCCGGGCTCTCCCTGGAGAGCGGCCCGATCCCAGTCAAGATCCGCGGATACAATGACCGCGGGGGGAAAGCGGTTTATATGGAGGGGATCATGACGCCGGAGCAGCGGCGCATATGGCAGGTGGAGCAGCTGACGGTTGCCAAAGCGGAAAACGACCGCGAGTTCTTCCGGCTCAATACAAACCTTGACGCAACCATTACCACCTTCAGCGGGCTTTCGACCGGTGAAAAGCCCTGCAAGCTGCTGAACATCAGCGTTGGAGGGGCCAGCATCGGTTCAGGGGACAAACATTATGAGGGCGACAAATTCTTGCTGAAGGTAAAGCTTCTGGAAGACAGGCCGCTGTCTGTCATGCTCTGCCAGGTACTGCGTGTGATAGAAAAGGGCGCCGACAATTTTGTATACGGCTGCCGGTTCCTGGAGCTGACGGAGGAAGAGAAGGAGAAGATCTTACAGAATATATTTGCGTTTCAGCGCAAAACCATAGCAGTGAAATCTTGACAAGCACTTTTCTATCGTATAAAATAACGGTACTTGGTAATTACAGCGCCATTTCCGCCTGTTTTTGACGCTGTAGGAACTACCTGTGGAGGGGGCGGTCCGGTGGAAGAGAGCTATGTCCTGCACTTACAGGAGCAGTACCAGAAATTCAGCGATTTCTACCTCTGCTATTGCGGCCACGCCCGCTGTGAACCGCTGCACAGCTATGGCCCGGCGGTCCGCCCAAACTACCTGCTTCACTACATTCTGGATGGGCGGGGCGTGTACCATGTCGAGGGCCGCGACTACCATCTGGGCAAAGGGGAGGGCTTTCTCATTGAGCCCAACAAGCAGACCTTTTATCAAGCCAGTGCAGAGGCCCCCTGGACCTACCTGTGGATCGGTTTTGATGGCGCCAAGTGCGAGACGTGCCTGCGGGCGGTGGGCCTGGGCAGCGGGCAGCTGACCTTCCGGTGCCGGGATGACGAGACGCTTCTGGAGCTGGTGGAGGCCATGCTGACCCACAGCCATCCGGACAATGTGAGCGTATTCACCCTGCAAGCCCTCCTGTGCCAGTTTTTTGCATGTCTGGCACAGGGGATCTCAAGGAACGCCGAGGCGGGGATGTCGAAGGCCGAGCGGGAGAACCTCTATGTCCACCAGGCGCTGGAGTATATCCGCAACAACTATGCAAACGGCATTACTGTGGGGGATGTGGCCCACTATATTGCGCTCAACCGGAGCTATCTCTTCACCCTTTTCCAGCGCGTCCTGGACATATCGCCCCGGGACTATCTGGCAAGCTTCCGCCTGACCCGCGCCAAGGAACAGCTGACGCTGACGGATGCCTCCATTTCCAATATCGCCATGAGCTGCGGCTACCAGGACCCGCAGGTGTTCTCCAAGGCTTTCAAGCAGCAGTTTGGCATCACACCTGCCAAATACCGGCAGCAGGACCGGGCGAAGGCCAAGCGGGATCTGGAGCACCATCTCTCTGCGGCAGATGGCGGCACGCCACAAATAAGCAGCGGCGGGGCGCAGCCCGCCGCTGGGAGCTGAAACGGACGGCCATCGGCCGTCCGTTTCATTCACGCCTTCCGCCACCGTTTCAAGGTCGGGAACCAGCCGCGCATCATCTTCTCCGCATCATCCTGGGCGCCGAAGGGGAACCCGTTCTCCGCGTTGAATTTCAGATTGAAGGCGATTATGTCGTCCATGGTGGCGTCCGGGGCGGTAAAGGCCCCGTTCTGGTAGCAGTAGCGGCAGTATTCGCCGCTGAGGGAGCTGTCCGCCTCAGTACCTTTGTCCTCCGGCTTGTCCAAGGGCATACCGCAGCACTGGCAAAATTTCCGTTCTTCCATTGTAAGAACCTCCTTATATTGGGCGGGCTGTTCTCCCCCACCTCTGACATAAGGATACGCCATCAAACCTGACAACATCTGTCCAGTTTCGTAGCCCTCCAGTAATTTTTTGATTTCCCTGACGAGGATCTCCCGCCAATAGGCCGGCGAGAGCACCTCCAGCTGGCTGCCGAAGGACAGGAGGAAGGACAGCAGCCATTGGTCCTCGGGAAAGGCACAGCTCACCAGCAGATGGCCGTCCGGCTCCTGGGTGATCTGCTTCGGGTGGAAGTAATCCCGCACCCGCCAGGCAGCGGAGGGCTCGAAGCGCAGCCGCAGGTCCGCCGCCCGGTACTCGTCCTGCGGACCGGGCTCCAATCGCTCCGGGGGACGGCGGTACGGATAGCTCCCCTCTTCCGGCGAAAGCTCATCCATCCGCGCCAGCCGGAAGACGCGCCAGTCCTGCCGGGTCCGGCAGAAGGCCGACAGATACCAGCAGCCGCTCTTGAACACCAGCCGGGCAGGTTCCACGGTCCGGCGGCTCTGTTTCCCGGCGGAGCTGTAGTAGGTGAAGGACAGGGGGCGGCGTCCCAGGATCGCCCCCTTCACCAGTGCAAATTTTTCCCGCTCCGCTGCCCCGCTGCCCCAGTCGGTGAAGTCAACCTCCAGCCAGTCGCCGCCCTCCCTGCGGAACAGGGACGTCAGCTGGGCCAGCGTCTCCCCCTCCGCCCCTCCGCCAGTGGCCAGAATGGCCTGGAGGGCGAAGAGGATCTCATCCTGCTGGGCCTGGGAGAGAAGGGCCTTATCCAACACGAACTGATCCATTAACCGGATGCCGCCGCCCTGCCCCTGCTGCGTAAATACTGGGATTCCTGCGGCGGACAGGGCGTCGATATCCCGATAGATGGTTCGCTCCGACACCTCCAGCCGCTGGGCCAGCTCTTTAGCGGTGAGGGACTGCCTTTCCAACAGAAGATATAAAATTTCAAAGAGCCGGCTGTTCTTCATCGTGCCTCCATGTTTGCGTCATCATTCTGTATATCATTATAACAAACGCTGCCCCGGCCGGCAAGAAAAATCCCAGCTGCCGCATGGCCGGAAAAATAAAAGCAGAGAGGACAGGTTATCATTGAAAAAGGAGGCAAGAGCTTGTATAATGGGGGGAGAACTGAGAGCATGTTCCATATCCCCCCTTGCACATCCTGACTGCGTTTTTTCCGCCCGTGGTTTCTTTTCAGGCGAAACGTATCCCTAATCCTATTCCATTGTTTTTCGCTTATTTTATGCCTTTTTATGTGCTTTATTTTACCGCCTCAACACTCTCTAGCACTGCGGCCAGTATTCCGTGCGGTGACACTGCCAGATATCTCTAAATGATCGACTGCAAAACGCCGATATTGATCAGTAGATGGGAACAGGAATATGATGGGAACGGAAAGGAGCGTAACACGATGAAAATTCGAGATGCAAAACAACTATATTCTGCGCAGTTGGATACCTTATGGGAGAAAAAACAGGTGCTTTCCAACCTTTTAAAAGAACAGGAAGACGGCGGATCGGAACTGAATGCCTTTGACCGTGTGGAGATTTCCCGTGAGTTGTCTGAGGTCAATGCGCAATATGAGTCCACCCAGAATGTCATGGATGGAATCCTGGCCAAGGAGAGCGCCATCCACAATGGCGAGGTCGCCAAACAGCAGAGCGAAGCCATGGCGGAGCAAGCAGAAGAAATGCTGAAGATAATGGAGGTTTTCAGGAGAATCTCTTCAGGGGCCAAGGTTCCGCCGGGGGATGAGCGGAAACTGATGGAATATGATCACAAATTGTATATGGCCGCAAAGACGGCGGCTATGGTGGCCCAGCAAAACGATAAGGAGTTTGATTCTCTGTGGGAGGACGAAGAAGAGGCGGCCAGCGAGGTGCAGGATGCCCATGAGATTGCGGAAAATTCGGAAATCTCCACTCCCCCGCCGGAGGTAATTGCGGAGAACGCAACTACCGAAATTCCGTAACGTTTGTGAAAAGATATGGGCTGACATTGCCTGTGTCCTCGCTGAATAAACAGCTTCTCCTCCCGTATGCGACCGTTTCTTTGCAGAGTTGCTGTGCTCAAAGCAAAAACAAACCGTTGCTAGGAACTGTTCCTATAAGTAAAAATAAGTTACAATAGAGGAGGCCCTCTTTTTATGAAATATTTGCTTGTGATCGGGGACGGCATGGCGGACAATCCGGTTCCCCAATTGGGCGGCAAAACCCCCTTACAGGCCGCCAGTATCCCCACCATCGACCGCATGGCTGCCAGAGGGCTGGTAGGGAGCGTGGTCAACTGCCCGAAGCCTCTGCCTGCGGGCAGTGAGACGGCGATCCTGTCCATCTTTGGCTGTGACCCCAGACGGTATTTCACCGGGCGGTCCCCCATGGAGGCCGCTGCCGTCGGTATCCAGATGCTCCCCGGCGACGCCGCGTTCCGCTGCAACCTTGTCACCCTGGAGGATGGGGACATGCCGCTGGCGGAGAAGCGCATCCTCTCCCACAGCGCCGGGTCCATCGACGGCGAGTCCGCCCTGGCATCCATCGGCGCTCTGCTGGACGACCCGCGCTTTGCCGCGGCCCTGGCGGCGGCGGAGATTGAAATCCACCGCTTTCCCGCCTTCCGGCAGCTTGCCATCCAGCACCACAGCGACATCCGGGGTATCCGCTTTACCCCGCCCCACGACCATCTGGATGAGAAAGCGGGCCCCTATTTCCCCACCGGCAACAGCCGGGCGGAGACATTTGCCCATCTGATGCGCCTGGCCCATGAGATCCTGGACCACCATCCGGTGACAGAGGCCCGCCGCCAGGCGGGGAAGCTCCCCGCAAACGGTATCTGGTTCTGGGCGGAGGGGACCGCAGTGGAGCTGCCCTCCTTCCAGGAGCAGTACGGCTGCGGCGGCGCAGTGGTCAGCGCTGTGCCCCTGTGCCACGGCATTGGGGTCCTGCGGGGCCTGGAGATGGTGGAGGTGGAAGGGGCCACCGGCGAGCTGGACACCAATTTCCCCGGCAAGCTGGAGGCCGTCTGGGACAAGCTGCAGCAGTACGACTTTGCCTGCCTGCACCTGGAGGCCCCAGATGAGTGTACCCACAACGGCGACCTCCCCGGCAAGGTGCAGGCCATCGAGTGGCTGGACAGCCGCCTGGTTTCCCCGCTCCTGGCCCGTCTGGAGCAGGCGGGTGAGGACTGCCGCATCCTGCTGCTGAGCGACCACAAAACCCTCACTGCAACCCGGGGCCACGACGGGGACCCGGTTCCCTTCCTCATCTATGACAGCCGGCGGGACACGGGCCGGGGCTGCGTTTATGACGAGCCCTCCGGGGAGGCAGGGCTCTTTGTAGAGGATGGGAGCCGGCTGCTGGACATGCTGTTTGAAAAACAGGCCGGTGAAACAAGCCGTGCTTGAAATATTGATGGAGGAAAGACGAATGAACACGAAGTTTGAGAAGCTGGGTATGCGTCCGGCGGACATTCTGCTGCCCAAGGGCTGCGACATGGACCGTTGGGCCGTGGTGGCCTGCGACCAGTTTACGTCCCAGCCGGAGTACTGGGATGAGGCCGACCGCATCGCCGGGGACGCACCCTCCACCCTGCGCCTGATCCTGCCGGAGAGTAAGCTCAACGACACCAATGTGGACGAGCACATCGCCGGTATCAACCGGGCCATGGAGGACTATCTGGCCCGGGACATTTTCCAGGTCCATCAGGACGCAATCATCTACATTGAGCGCACCCAGTCCGACGGCGCGGTCCGCCCGGGCCTTGTGGCGGCGGTGGATCTGGAGAAGTACGACTACACCCCAGGTTCCGGCTCTCTGGTCCGGGCCACCGAGGGCACTGTACTCGAACGCATCCCGCCCCGGGTCCGGGTCCGTAAGGACGCGCCCATTGAGCTGCCCCATGTGATGCTGCTGATTGACGACCCTCAGCACACCTGTATTGAGCCAATCACCGCTGCCACCGGCTCGATGGAGCAGGTCTACGACTTCGAGCTGATGCTGAAGGGCGGCCATCTGAAGGGCTGGAAGCTCTCTGCGGCGCAGATTGACGCCCTGGCGGATGCGCTGGAGGGGCTGGCCAGCGACAGCGCCATGCGGGAGAAATACGGCCTGTCCGGCGTCCCTCCCCTGCTGTTCGCCGTAGGCGATGGCAACCACTCCCTGGCCACCGCCAAGACTTGCTATGAGAACCTGAAGCAGGTGACGCCGGAGAGCGAATGGGCCAACCTGCCTGCCCGGTATGCCCTGGTGGAGATTGAGAACCTCCACAGCGATGCGCTGCAATTTGAGGCCATCCACCGGGTTGTCTTCGGCGTGGACCCGGAGAAGCTGTTGGCTGCCTTCCGTGAGTTTTACCCCAACGCCCGGGATGGCCAAGGCGTCGGCCACACCATCGCCTATACCTGGTCTGGCGGCTCCGGCTATCTCAACGTGCCCAATCCCCGGGTACAGCTTGCAGTGGGCACCCTGCAAAATTTCCTGGATGCCTACATCAAGGAGAACGGCGGCGAGGTAGACTACATCCATGGCAGCCAGGTGACGGACGAGCTGGGGGCCAAGCCTGGAAACATCGGCTTTAAGCTGCCTGCCATGGGCAAGGACCAGCTCTTCAAAACTGTCATTGCCGACGGTGTGCTGCCCCGCAAGACCTTCTCCATGGGCCACGCAGAGGACAAACGTTACTATGTGGAGGGCCGGAAAATCAAATAACCACAGATGGTGGTAAGGAATCTCTGGCCAACTCCTGATTGCACTGTCCCCGCTTGCTCACACTCCGCTTTTGCCACACATAATATCCGCTATAATAGAGCTCTGTTTCTGCCTTTCAAGCTGGGAGACTAAGCAGTATAGTGGGATAAAGATTTGGAAATATGTGCTGCTCAGCTGACAGCGAGCGCAGCAAAGCCCCTTTGGCAAATTACGCCAAAGGGGCTTTGCTATTTACGGAACAGAATTTAATAGTAGCCGACAAAAGCCGTTTTAACGATAATCAGTACCACAATAGTGGGATTTACTTTTTTCTTTAACAAGTGTAAGCAGTCAAGTAAAATGGGCCAAATTTCGCCACAAAGTATACCAGCGGAAAAGTTAGTTAGTAATGGACTGGTGGTGCTCGAGCCTGTAGCTGGAGCCGGTCATGTTAATAATCTCACAGCGG